>DASVOL010000464.1:0-25852 GCA_036383375.1 Bradyrhizobium sp.
CCTCAGCGACCGTTCGGCCGGAGCCTGGCGCGCCGGCGATCTCGATCCGCCCGCCGCGCATGACAAGATCATCGGGCTCAGCCTCGATCATCTCGGAGGCGACCTTCAAGAGCTTGGTGCGCACCTCCTGCGCCGCCGACAGGCTGGCCGCGCCGAGCGAAACGGTGGTGCGGCCGCCGCCGACACCGACATCATAGCCGGCCGCATCGGTATCGGCCGCGCGGACGATCACATGCTCGGGCGCAATGCCGAGCGTGCTGGCCACGATCTGCGGCAGGCTCTGCATCATCGAGCCGGATCCAATCTCCACACCCGACGTGACCAGCGTCGCCGTGCCGTCGGCATTCATGTTCACCGTCGCGGCCGATGGGCCGACGAAGACGAACCAGGTGCCGACGGTGGTCGCGCGTCCATGGAGCCGGCCGTCGGTACGCGCTGGCGGCGGCGTTGCCGCATCGCGTAGCGTATCCATCCGCTCCAGCATCGGGCCGAGCACATTGCCTTCGAACACCTGGCCGGTGGCGCCGAGATCCTTGTCGCCGAGCACGTTGCGGCGGCGGAAGGCCAACGGATCCATTCCGATCCTCGCGGCGATCTCGTCGGTGTGGCGCTCGAGCGCAAAGGTGTTGTAGACGCCGTTGCAGCAGCGGAACGCGCCGTTCGGCGCCGTGTTGGTATAGACCGCGCGCGAGACCATGCGCACGCTTCCAAGCCGGTAGTTTCCGCCCAGCGTGTGCGCGGTCATCGTGGTCAGGAATATCTGTTCGCCGCCATAGGCGCCGCAATCCATCAGGACGACCGCCTCACGCCCCACGATATCTCCCGCGCGCGTCACCGCCGAGCGGATCCGGATATCGGCGTTCTCGCGGAACAGGCAGGTCAGCATCTCCTCCTCGCGTGAATTGACGAGGCGCACCGGCCGGCCGCTGGCGCGGGCGAGCAGGGCGGCAAAGGGCTCAACGGCCAGATCGAACTTCAGACCGAAGCCGCCGCCGACCGGCGGCACCGTGACGCGGACCTGCGATGCCGGTACGCCCAGCAGGCGCGCGGTCGCATTGCGGACGCTCCAGGGAACCTGCGTCGACGTCTCGATATGGAAGCGCCCATCCTCGTAGCTCGCGACGACGGCGCGCGGCTCGAAGGCCACATGGTTCTGCCGGCCAACGCGAAAGCAGCTTTCGACGATCTCGACGTCGGGTCGCGCAAAGGCGGCATCGACGTCGCCGCGCACGACGGTCGCCTCCCAGGCGACGTTGCCGCCTCGCGCGCTGCCTTCAAGCAAGACCTCATAGCTGCGCCAGTCCGGATGAACCAGCGGCGCCCCCGATGCCAGCGCATCCGCCATGGTCAACACTGCGGGGAACGGCTCGATCTCGACGTCGATCGCCGCGAGTGCGGCCTGCGCCTGCGCTAATGTGGCGGCTGCGACCGCGGCGAGCGGCTCGCCGTCATAGCGGATGACGTCGCGGGCGAACAGCGGGTGATCGGCGATGCCGATCCCGATCATGCCGGGCGCATCGGCCGCCGTCACGATCGCCCGCACGCCCGGCATGCGGGCCGCTCTCGAGGTATCGAGGCGAATGATCCGCCCCGCCGGTACGGCGGCGCGCAGCACCGCGGCATGCAGCATGCCCGGCAGATAGCGGTCGATGGTGTAGCGGGTGCGGCCACGCAGCTTGTCGGCAGCGTCACGCCGGCGCAAATCCATCGTCGCGGAAACGTCTGACATGCTTGCGCTCCCGATCATGTCGTGGCCAAGGCGAGCAGTGTCGCCTCGACGATGCGTTCATAGCCCGTGCAGCGGCAGATATTTCCGGTCAGCGCCATCAGGATGTCGTCACGGCTGGCATTCGGCTGGGTCGTCAGTAAATGCGTCAGGCTCACCACCATGCCGGGAAAGCACATACCGCACTGGACGGCATCGCTGGCCTCGAGCGCGGCCTGGATGCGGTTCAGCATTCCCTGAGGCGCAAGGCCTTCGACGGTGCGGATCTCGCGGCCATCGGCTAGCGCAGCGGGCAGCAGGCACGACGGCGTGGGCTCGCCGTCGACCAGCACCAGGCAGGCGCCGCAAAAGCCCTCGCGACAGACGGGTTTCGCGCCGGTCAGATGCATCTCCTCGCGCAGGATGTCGACCAACGGGGTGGCAGGATCGGCCGCGGAGGAGAGGCGATCGCCGTTGACGGTCAGGCTGAATCCCATGTCATCTCCGCGCGTTCATGAGCCAAGTGCAGCGATCGCGGCGCGGCGGACGAGGCCGGGCAGCACGCTGACGCGATACCAGGCCGGCGCATCGACGCTGTCGCGGCCGACGAACTCGTTAGCCAGTTCGGCCGCACGACGCGCCGCTGCTGCGGCGTCGAGTGGACGTCCGATCAGCGCCGCTTCAAGCCGTGGCCAGCGCCGTGCGCTCGGTTCGACCGATCCGACTGCGATCCGTGCTGCCTGGACGCGGTTCGCCGCGTCGACGCTGACCGACAGGCTGACGATGGCGACCGGATAGTCGCCCGCTCGGCGCAGCGGCAGGCGGGCATGGGCCGTCTTGCGCTCCGCCCGAGGCACGATGATCCGTGTCACCAGGCGGCCGGGCGCGAGCGTTGAGCGGACGGCGAGAAAATCCGCGAGGCCGATGCGCTCGCGGCCGTCGCGGCCGAATATCTCCACATCGGCATCGAGACAGAGCAGCGCCGGCACGCAATCCGCGGCGGCAAACTCCGACGTCGCGAGATTGCCGCCGATCGTCGCCATCGCGCGGATCGCGGGGTTGGCGGAGCCTCCGGCGGCTGCTGTGAGACCGGCATATTCCGGAAGGTCGGCCAAGGCCTTCGCAAGCGCCGCATGCGTGACCGCCGCGCCGATCTCGATGGCATCGCTGCCGATCCGGATCGCGGTCAGCTCGGCGATCCTTCCGATGGCGACATAATGAGTCCTGAGCGGTTCGTGCCGGATCGGCGATCGCATGATCCATGTGCCGCCGGCCAAGGGGGCACCCGCCGCACCATATTTGCTCAGCGCATCGCGTGCGGCGGCGAGCGAGGGCGCGACATAGATCGATGCCGGCGCATCGCGCGGCGAGACCGGGATATTCTCGATGGGAGAGCCTGACATCATTGCCGCCGCTCCTGCCGCAGGCGATCCAGCAGCACGCCGATGATGACGATCGCGCCGAGCACGACCATCTGGACGTATCCGTCGATCCGGGTGAGGTTCATGCCGTTGGAGAGAATGGTGATGAACAGGGCGCCGAGCACGGCGGTGCCGACGCCGCCGCGTCCGCCTGCCAGGCTCGTTCCGCCGACCACGGCGCCGGCGATCGCCTGCAGCGAGAGCGCGCCGCCGAGGTTCGGTTCACCCGATCCGGTCCGCGCCGTCATCATGATCGCACCGAGTGCGGCAAGGCCCGAGCACAGCACATAGGTCGCGACCAGGATACGCTTGACCGGCAGGCCGGCGACCGCCGCGGCACGCGGGTTGGTGCCGATCAGATAGAGCGACCGGCCGAACACGGTGCGCGCCAGCAGCAGATGAAGCGCGACGCCGACCGCGACGGTGATCACAATTGCCGCCGGCACGCCGAAGATGCTGCCGCTGTAGAAGATCTGCGAGAACGGTGCCGGCACGCCTTGTACCGGCCGTCCGGCCGAAAGCGTGGTCGCGATCCCGATCGCAATGTTGTAGCTGCCCAGCGTCGCGACGAAGGGATTGACCCCGAGCAGCGCCACGACCACGCCGTTGAAGAGACCGCACGCGATGCCGAGGGCGAAGCCGACGCCGAGCCCCGCGAGCAGCACGGCGCCGGCGCCGTGGCCTGACGCCGTGGCGCCGGCCATCGCGAGCGCGCTGCCGACGCTGACCATCGACACCGTCGGACCAAGCGCAAGGTCGAAGCCGCGTGTCAGGATGACCACGGTCTGGGCCATCGCGAACAGCGCCAGATAGCTGGTCTGCTGCGCGATGTTGAGCAGATTGGCCGGCGACAGCACCCCGCGGTCGACCGCGGCGAAGCCGAGCAGCAGCACCGCCAATGCGACCGGTAGCACCGCGTTCCAGAGCCTGTGGCCGAGCGTCAGTTTCGGCCGATCGGTATCCTTGGCGGCGACGGTCAATTCGAGATCAGACACGCGGCTTGCTCCGTCGGCTGAGTTCGTCGAGCGCCACGGCTGCGACCATGATGACGCCGAGGAAGACCGGCTGAAGCCGCGAGTCGACGTGCAGGAGGTTGAGGGCGTTGCCGAGGATGGTCAGGAACAGCGCGCTGATGGCGACAATTTCGATGCGCCCGACGCCGCCGCGCAGACTGACACCGCCGATCACGGCGGCGGCGATCGACTGCAGCATCATCCGGTCGCCGCCAAAGCTTGCCTGGCCGGAGCCGACCTGTGCCGTCAGCAGGATGCCGGTCAATGCCGCAAGGACGCTCGAGACCACGTAGGTGCCCACGATATGGCGCTGGATCGTCACGCCCGACACCACGGCGGCATCGGCATTGCCGCCGATCGCGTAAACGTAGCGGCCGAACAGCGTGCGCCGCTGTGCAAACACCATCACCAGGATCACGATCAGCGCGACGTGGGCGGCGGTCGGCAAACCGAATGCCTGGGCGCGTCCGAAGCTTTTCACGAATACCTCCGGCATGCCGTAAACGGGGATGCCGTTGGTGATCATGAGGCCGACGCCGGCGGTGGCGGACATCGTGCCCAGCGTCACCACGAAGCCGGAGACCTTGAGCTTTGCCACGCAGAAGCCGTTGACGAGCCCGACTGCGACGCCGCAACCGAGCCCGGCCGCGACCCCGCTTGCGATGATGAGGACGTTGGAGCCGGGAAATGCGGCCGCGGTGGCCGCCATGGTCTTGGCCGTGACGACGCTCGCGAGGGCGACCACCGCGCCGACCGAGAGATCGAAGCCGCCCGCGATGATGACCAGCGCCTGGCCGCAGGCGACGATCGCCAGCAGCGAGGCGTTGCGCAGGATGTTGAGGACGTTGATGATGCCGTAGAACTGTGCATCGACCGCCGACATGCCGGCCACGAGCACCACAAGCAGGGCCGGCAGCAACCCGATCCGGCCTGCGACCGACCGGAGGCTGACCGAGTCCCGTGGCGCTGCGGCGACCAGGGCGGTGTTCATGCGACCTCCGCGGCGAGGTGATCGCGGAAGAAGCTCGAAAGCACATTCTGCTCGGTCTTCTCGGCGCCCGTCAGCTCGGCGGCGATGCGGCCCTGATGCATGACGTAGAGCCGGTTCGACAGCGCCAGCACCTCAGGCAGTTCGGACGACACCACGATCACGGCAGCGCCGGCCTCGACGAGACGCTTCATGAACTCGTAGACCTCGAGCTTTGCGCCGACGTCGATGCCGACGCTCGGCTCGTCGAACAGGAACACGGTCAGCTCGCGCGTCAGCGCGCGTCCCAGCATCACCTTCTGACGGTTGCCGCCCGACAGGGCGCCGGCGCTCCGTTCGATGTTCGGCGGCCGTAGCTGCAGCTGCGCCATGATGCCCGCGATCGTCACGCGTTCGGCGGCCTGCCGTATGACGCCGAAGCGGGCGAAGGCGGGCAGGTCGAGCCCGGTCATCGACGCGTTCTCGCGGATCGGGCGGGACAACGCGAGCCCTTCGGCGATCCGGTTGGCGGGGAAGTAGGCGACGCCGCGCTTGAGGCTTTGTCTTGGGGTCGGAAATTCGTAAGGCGCGCCGTCGATCCGGATCGCGCCCGCTGACGCGCGCTCGATGCCGTAGATGGCACGGATCAGTTCCGACTTGCCGCAGCCGACGAGGCCCGCGATGCCGGTGATCTCGCCGGCCCGGGCATGGAAATTGACCTCACGGACGCTGCCGTCGGCAAGTGTCAGGTTCTCGACGTCGACCATCACCTTGTCGGGCTGATGGGCGATAGCGGGAAACAGCAGGTCGATGGTGCGGCCGGTCATCAGCTCCACGAGTTCGCCGTCCGTCGACCTCGCGGCATCGAGAGTCCGGATGTGACGGCCGTCGCGCAGCACGGTCACACGGTCGGCAAGGGCGCGGATTTCGCGCATGCGATGCGAGACGTAGATCAGGCCGACATTCTGGCGCTTCAGGCGCGCGATCAGCTCGAACAGCCGCCCGGTCTCGCGTTCGGTCAATGACGCGGTCGGCTCGTCGAGGATCAAGAGACGGACGCGGCCGAGCAGGGCCTTGGCGATCTCGGCCATCTGCTGATGGGCGCGGGACAGGTCGTCGATCCGTTGCGCGGGATCGAGGTCGAAGCCGAGCTCGTCGATCAGCGCCCTGGCGCGCTTGCGCATCTCACGTGCACGCAGCATTCCACCGCGCGTGACCTCGCGGCCGAGGAACAGGTTCTCTTCCACCGTGAGGCTCGGGATCAGCGAGAACTCCTGAAACACCGGACTGATGCCGATCTCGCGCGCGCGCTGCGGCGTCAGATGCCGGATCTCCTCGCCGCCGAAATGGAACGTGCCTTCGTCGGGGGGAAACGTGCCGGATACGACGTTGATCAGGGTCGACTTGCCGGCGCCGTTCTCGCCGAACAGCACGTGAAGTTCGCCGGCACGGACATCGAGGTCGACGCGGTCGAGCGCACGGACGCCGGTGAATCGCTTCGATATTCCCCGCAACTGAAGCAGGGGCTCGGCCGGCCTCGGGTCGATCTCGACATTCATCCGCGTCTCCGTGAGCAAGCAGGCGGGAGCACGGCTCCCGCCTCGACCGTTCAGGCCTGCTGCTTGACCATGCCTACTTGGCCTTGACCGAATAGACCGGCGTCCAGCTTGCGGGCGCCAGCACGAGATCCATCTGCAATTTCGGCACGGACATCTTGTCGATCACCGTGGCCACCGGCTGGACCAGGCTCATCACCGGCTTCTTCTCGATCAGGCGCACCGCCTGGTCGATCGCGATGGCGCCTTCGCCGACCGGATATTGGGTTGCGAAGGCGAGGATGTCGCCGCGGGTCAGCGCGTCGAGCATGGCCTGGTTTTCGTAGGACGACACGATCTTCAGGTCGCTTCGGCCGGCCTCGGCGACGGCGCCGATGGCAGCTTCGGCAGTGGGGGCGGTGCCCCAGATCACGTTCATGGCGGGATAGGCCTGCAATGCGTCCTGGATCAACTGGAGTTGCACCGCGACGCCGGAGTCGCCGAACTTCTCGGCCAGAATCTTGGCGTTCGCGTTCTTGACGATGGCCTTCTTGAAGCCCTCGTTGAACGACTCCGCCCAGCCCGAGCCGGCCGGACCGGGGAACGTCACGATGTTGAGCTTGTCGCCGGGCTTGGTCTGCGCCAGCAGGCCGTCGCCGGTGACCTCGCCCATGGCGACGAAATCGACATAGTTGGCCGCGGGCAGTGCGTTCGGCGGCAGCGGATTGGTGACGCCGACCACCGGCACGCCCTTGGCCTTGGCCTCCTCGAACTTCTTGCTGAGCCCCGCGCCGGAGATCGCGCCGACGATGATCGCGTCCGGTCCGCTCGCCATGCAGTCATCGAATTGCGAAAGCTGCTTGGGCAGATTTTCGTAACCGCCGGCCTCATAGAGGTTCATGTTGACGTTCATCGCCTCGGCCTGTTTCACGATGCCGTAGGCGACCGCGACCCAGAAACTATCCTTCATGTGCGGAAACAGCACGCACAGCCTGTAGGGCTTCTCTGCCTTCGGCAGCGGCGTGTAGTCCGCCGGTTTCGGCGTGCCGGATGACGCGTCGTAGACCTTCATGGGAAACCACGGTGTCTCGGTCCCGGCCGTCGCCGGCGTGGCGGTGCTGGCAAGGGCGAGGGCCGTGGCGATGCCGAGCACGGAGCGGGTCGGCCACAGTCGGTCGGAAGAAAGGCACGTCGTGATCGTCATAGCGCAATCCTCATGGTTTGAATGAAAGTGCAGGCGATGCGGGGGAGGCGACGGCTCGAATTCTCTTTTTGGTGCATGCATGGACCGCGCCGCCTGCCGGCGGCGCGGCTGCCGGTAACGATCAGCCCACCTTCCACATCGCGACCGAGCGCCGCTCGAACGCTTCGCGGAATTGACGGGTGGATTCGGGAAGCAGCGCGCCGGTGCCCCAGTCGAGGATCACCGCGTGCTTTCGGATCACGTCGAACGTGTTGATCTCTCCGCTGCGGTAA
The DNA here is from genome assembly GCA_036383375.1 of Bradyrhizobium sp. Taxonomy (GTDB): domain Bacteria; phylum Pseudomonadota; class Alphaproteobacteria; order Rhizobiales; family Xanthobacteraceae; genus Bradyrhizobium. The sequence goes on from DASVOL010000464.1 coordinate 8,118, forward strand.
CGCTGCGCCACCGTCTCCGGGTCGAGCCGGGCATTGGCGACGCGCTCGGAGCGGATCCTGGTCCGGAGCGCCGCGGTCGCGACCTTGTCGACCTCGTAATTGCAAAGCTCGGCGTCGATGGTGTGCACCACGACGCCATAATCCTTGGCGGCACGCTCGACCGAGACATAGTCGTCCTTGATGTCCTCGATCACGAGGTTCGGATCGCGCTCCAGCGGATCGCCGAACCCGCCGCCGCCGGCGGTCGGGCGCGAAAACACGTCGCCTTCGCCGATCGGTACGTCCGAGAAGATCGAGCCCAGCCGCTCCTCGGCCGCGCTGCCGGCGCGCTTCAAGGTCAGGCCGTGCGGCATCGACGGCAGGCCACCCTCGATGCCCCACACGATGGCGCGCTCGCGGTCGCAGATATAGGAGATCACGCTCTTCTCGGCTTGCAGCATCCGCGACGTCTTCACCACGCCGGCGCCGCCGCGCCATTTGCCGGGGCCGGGCGAGTCCTTGAGGATCTCGCATTCGGTGGTCAGGATCGGGTTGGCGCGCTCCTGGCCTTCGACCGGCTGCGACATCAGTCCGGTGCCGAAGCAGGCGGTCGTGACGTTGCTGCCGTCCTTGCCGTTGCGGCCGCCCCAGCCGCCAGGCAGCCAGTCGTAGAACATGAAGATCGGCTTGTCGGCGCTGCGGGCGTCGAGACCGCCGGTGAGCAGGTATTCGAGATTGAAGGCGCAGGCGAGCGCGCGCTCCGGCATCAGCTTCGACCACATTTCGTAGATCGAGTTCATGATCTTCTCGAACGGCATCAGGAAGCCGGTGACCGCGATCGGCCATTTGGCATCGACGATCGAACCTTCGGGCGCGATGATCTCGAAGCAGCGGTAGAAGCCGGAATTGAGCGGCAGATCGGGGAAGAACGTCTTCATGCCGGCAGCGACCGCGGAGAAGGTCGCGCCGAACGCCGAATTGTAGATCGAGCCGATGGTCGGATGGCTGCCGGTGAAGTCGTAGATCGCGCGGTCGCCCTTGATCGTCATCTTGATGCGGATCGGGATCATGCCTTCGCCGCCGGCCGGATCGCGGTCGATATAGTCGACGGTTTCCCATTCGCCGTCAGGCAGCGCTGCGATGCGCTGGCGTGCCGAGCGCTCAACATAGTCCTGCACGGCGGCAAGCCCGGTCTCGACGGTATCGCGGCCGTATTTGCCGACCAGACGCAGGATCTCGCGTTCGCAGACCGCGGTCGCTTCGGCCTGCGCCTGGATGTCACCGATGATCGAGGCCGGGTCGCGGGTGTTGGAGGCAATCAGATGCGCGACGTCCTTGCGCAGGCCGTTCTTGTCGAACAGGCGGACCGGCGTGATGCGCAGGCCTTCGCGGAACATCTCGCGGGCGGCGACGTCGAACGATCCCGGCACGCTGCCGCCGACGTCCGACCAGTGCCCGTTGGACTGGCTGAAAGCGATGATCTTGCCGTCGGCGAAGATCGGACGGATCAGCCGCACGTCGGAAAAATGCGTGCCGCCGGCATAGGGATCGTTGATCGCGAAGACGTCGCCCTCATGCATGTCGCCTTCGAAATGGCGCATCACATCCTTGCAGGTGAAGTGCAGCGTGCCGACGTGGACCGCGATATCCTGGTTACCTTGCGCCGCGCATTCGCCGTTGGCGTCATGCAGCGCGCTGGAGAAGTCGCGGTTGTAGATGACGAAGGAGTAGCAGGTCCGCAGCACCTGCTCGCCCATCTGGTCGACGCTGGTGATGAAGGAATTCTTCAGAACCTCGAAGGTTACGGGGTCGAGCGGGAGAGCTCCGGCCATGGTTCACTCCTTCACGCGGATGATGATGTTGAGATATTTGTCGACCTCGGCGCTGGCGCCCGGCGGCACCACGGTCGTCGCATCGAGCTGCTCGATGATCGCGGGGCCTTGAAAGGAGAAGCCGCAGGGCAGGTCGTCGCGCTGATAGACGGGCGTATCGAGCCCGCTGCCGTCGAACCAGACCCTGCGGCGGCCAATCGGCTCGGGGCTAGCGCCGGTCGGCTGATGAACGGCAAATTCGGCCTTTGGAACCACGCCGACCGCTTTCAGATTGAGACGGAAAAAGCTGACCGGCGCGCTGTCGCGGCGGAAATTGTATTCGCGCTGGTGCTCGGCGTGGAAGCTCTGCACCAGATCTGAAATTGCGCCGATCGGCTGCGGTGCGTTCACCGCGAGCGAACGCCACTGGCCGCGGTACATCATGTCGATCGACCGCTGCAGCACGATATCCTGCTGCGCGACGCCTTCATGGGTCAGCCGCGCGAGCGCGGCTTTCTCGAGCTCGGCGAACTGCGCTTCGATCTCGGTGGCGTCGGCGTCGGCCGCATCGACCATGCAGCTCTGCGAGAAATCGTGCTGCATGTCGACGAGCAGGCATCCAAGCGCTGAGGTCACGCCGGGATTGGGCGGCACGATCACGACGGGAATCGCCAGTTCGCGCGCGACGTCGACGCCGTGCAGGGCGCCGGCGCCGCCGAACGCCACCAGCGCGAAGTCGCGCGGGTCGTAGCCGCGACTGATCGAGATCAGCCGCACCGCATCCGACATGTTGGCATTGGCGACCTTGACGATGGCGTCGGCGGCCTCGTGCAGGCCGAGGCCGAACGGCTTGGCGACGCCGCTCTCGACGGCTTTCCGCGCCAGCTCGGGATCGAGCTTCACCTTGCCGCCGGCGAGATCGGTGCCGAGCCGGCCCAGCGTCACGTTGGCGTCGGTGTTGGTCGGCTGGGTGTTGCCATTGCCGTAACAGGCCGGTCCCGGATGGGCCCCGGCCGATTGCGGGCCATTGCGCAGGGAGCCGGCCGGGTCGGTCCAGGCCAACGAGCCGCCGCCGGCGCCGATGGTGAGCACCTCGATCGAGGCGAAGCGGATCGGATAGCCGAATTCGATGTGCCAGTCCTTGGTGACGCGCGAGCGGCCCTCATAGGCGAGCGACACGTCGGTCGATGTGCCGCCCATGTCGAGGCCGATCGAATTGGGAAAGCCGCACAGGCCGGCAATATAGCGGCTGGCGATGGCGCCGGCGGCGATGCCGGAGCCGGCAAGGCGCGCCGCGAAGTCCTTGACGCTCGCCGGCGTCATCACCCCGCCGCCGGTGTGCAGCAGCAGAAGATCGCGGGTGTAGCCCTCGTGCGCCAGGCGTTCGCCGAGCCTGCTCGTATAATTGACGACGACCGGGCTCACGACAGCGTTGGCGACCGTGGTCGAGAACCGCTCGTGCTCGAAGATCTCGGGAAGCACCTGCGAGGAGATCGACACCGGAATGTCGGGCATCTCCGCCAGCAGGATGTCGCGCATCGCGCGCTCATTGGCACCGTTGAGATAGGCGTTCATGAAGCAGACCGCGACCGCGGCGACGCCGCGACGCTTGAGGATGCGGGCCACATCGCGCGCGGCCTCGACGTCGAGCGGCTCGATCACCTTGCCGCCGGCATCGACGCGCTCGGGCACGGTCAGGCGATCGCGCCGCGGCACGTAGGGCCGGACAACATCCTTGTAGGTGTCCCAGAGGTCTTCCTTGTTGGCGCGCCTGATCTCGATGACGTCGCGGAACCCCTTGGTCGTGACCACGGCGGCGCGGGGCAGGCGGCGGGTGATCAGCGCGTTGGTGGCGACCGTCGTGCCGTGCGAGAACAGCGCCACCCTGGAGAGATCGATTCCGGCCTTGGACACACCGCCCATGATGCCTTCGATCGGATCGCGCGTGGAGGAGGTCTTCTCGATGCGGATGAGGCCGGTCGTCTCGTCCATAATGCAGATGTCGGTGAACGTGCCCCCGACATCGACAGCCACACGAAGGTCCTGCACCATGCGTCTTCCTTTCGAACAAGCGTTTCGCCGATCTTAGGCAGAGCGGCGTCCCGCCTTCTTGACGCTGAGCGCAGGAAGACTTGTGCGAGAGAGCGAACTGCATCGCGGGCCATGCGTGCCCGGGCCTGCGGCGGGCCGCCCGGAAGGCGGTCGACTATTCGGTCAGGTGGGTGTGGTCGCGATGCCGTGTTCAGGCGTTGGCGGCACGCGAGGTGGCGCGCGCCTCGCTCGGGGTGCAGCCGAACCGACCGCGATAGTTGCGGCTGAATTGCGCCTGGTCGGCGAAGCCCCATTGGTAGGCGATTTCGGAGATGCTCTTGCGGCAGCTCGCATCGCGCAGCAGAGCGTCGCACATTGATAGGCGCTGGTTGCGGATGTAGGCGCAGACGGTCAGGCCCTCACCCTCGAAGATCTGGTGCAGATAGCGCAGCGAAATGCCGCAGCCATCGGCGACCATCTGCGGCGTCAGCCGCATGTCGTCGAGGCGGGTACGGATGAACTGCTCGCAGCGCAGCAGATGGCCGTTGCGCACCGAGGACGAGTGGCCGGTCAGCACGCGGTCGTCGGATTCGATGGCCATCGCAAGCAATTCGATGAGGTGCTTGCCCATCATCGCGCGCGCGGTCTCGTCCATTTCCTCGATCCGCTCACCGGAGAGGCGCAGCGTGTCGACGAACAGCGCGCCGACGCTGCGGCTGGCATCGAATTGCAGCGTGGCGAGGCGCTCGGGCCGGGAAATGCGGGCGCGCAACACCGCGCTCGGGATCTTCAGACACCACAGCGCCGTCGGATCCTGATGGCTGAACTCGTAGGGGAGATGGCTGCGCTCGATCAGGAACGCGCCCGGCCGGCACTGCACCACCTTGCCGTCCTGCTCGAAGCGGATTTCGGCGAGCTCGGGCACCGTGATCAGGAAGGATTCCTCCCGCTCGTTCAGCAGATGCCGCTCATGCCGCTTGTAGAGCAGGCCATTTGCAATGTTGCGGGACACCGAGAGGGGGCCCATCGACCAGGCGCCGAGGCGCGCATCGAAGTCGCGGGTGCTCGGAAAGCGCAGGTCGAGCGAGTAATAAGTCTTCGAGACGACCTCCTGCCAGTACTGGCGGCGGGTCTGCAACGGGATGTCGTTGGTCGTGTAGGTGACTTGCATGTCTCACTCCCCGCCGCCGGCTGTGCCTCCGGTCGTCGTGTCCCGGCCAAAGTTTGGCGACGACTGCCGGACGGCGTCAAGTCGAATAAAACGGAAACAGATAGTCTAGATTTCGATCGCCTCCTCGGCCTGGTGCCGGTGATCCATGCTGAGCGGGGGCCGGGCCGGCCCGACGCCCGCAACCGCGAAGCGCATGAAATCGCGGAACGCCGTCGCGGCTTCCGACGGCTTGATGTCGCGCCGCCAGGCAAGACCGATATCCATGCTGGGCACCTCGTCTTCGATGACGCGGGTGTCGATCCGCTGTCCCTCCAGCGACCAGGGCCGGTAGATCAGGTCGGAGAGAATGGCGATCCCCATGCCGCCTGCGACCATGGAGCGCACGGCTTCGACCGAGGAGGTGCGGAAGATCGTGTTCGGTTCGAGCGAGGCGTTGCTCCAATAGCGCATCGAGGTGTGCTTGGCCTCGTCGACGGTGAGCATGACGTAGGGATAGGTGGCGACGTCGGCGAGATGGACCCGCTCGGCGCGGGTCAGCGGATGCTCGGGCGCAAGCCACAGGCGGCGCGGCGAGCGCAGCAGCGTCTCGCTGGTCAGCTTGGCGTTGTCGCGCAAGTTGGAGACCAGCATCACCGCAAGATCGAGCGCGCCGTCGACGAGCGCACGTTCGAGCACGTCGCGCGGCGCCTCGAACAGCTCGATCGTGATGCCGGGAAAACTTGCCTGGAAGCGTTTCTGATGGCGCGGCAGGAAATAGCCCGACACGGTGTAGGTGACGCCGATGCGGACCGTCCCGAACAGCGGTCCCGCTGAAATCTGCGTGTTCCGCACGGCTTCGGCGACAGCGGCGAGGATCTGGCGGCCCTGGGACAGGAAGCGGCTGCCCTCCATGGTGACGGTCACGCCGTTCGGCGCGCGCTCTAGCAGGCGAGCGCAGACGGTCGCTTCGAGCTGCTGAATGGCCGCAGTGACCGCGGATTGCGAGACGTTGAGGTCGATCGCCGCCTGGCTGATGCGCCCGGTTTCGGCGGCGGCGACGAAGTAGCGGATCTGTTTCAGAGAAACGGACATCGCGGTTGTTCCGATGTTGCCTAACTCATGAGCGGTGTTTCTCAGCCCGGCTGCATTCGTTGCAACTCTCGTGCCGACAGGCGCAGTGCGCGCGGTGCGTCAATATCAGGCGTGAGAGGCCGCAACCGACGGCGTGATGCCTGGAATATGCGCGGCCACCCCGATCGGTGGCCGCGGTCTTTGGCGGATCGGGACACGGCTGCCGGCGGCTACGCCAGCGCGTTGTGCAGCTTGCCCAGCAATTCAGACCGGCTCTTGCGGGCTGCAAGCGCCTGGTTCATGTCGACCTTGACGAACTTCACCGGCGTGTTGGGCTGCAACTGGCCGATCAGATCCATGTCCGCGGCGATCACGGTCCCGACCATGAAGTAGCCTCCGCCGGAGACGGCGTCACGATGCAGCACGATCGGTTCGGTGCCGCCGGGAACCTGGATCGAGCCGTAGGGATAGCAGGCATCGGTGATGTTGGACGGGTCGGAGCCGGCGCCGAACGGCGGTTCGCGCGGAACGAATTCGAGCGGCTTGCCGCCCTTGAAGCGGTAGCCGATCCGGTCGGCTTCCGGCGCCACCTTCCAGGTGTCGGAGAAGAAGCCGTTGCCGGCCGCCTCGGTGATGCGGTGCCAGTAGAGACCGGGCATGGCGCGCAGTTCCGTCGGCATCCCTGCCGGCTGTCCGCGCAATTCCCTGGCAACGCTGCGTCCGTCCTTGCCCGTTGCGGCCGCACTGCCGATTGGCAGCTCGTCGCCGGCCTCGAGCTTGCGGCCCTTGAAGCCACCGAGCGCGCCGAGCGCATAGGTCGAGCGCGAGCCGAGGACGACGGGCACGTCGATGCCGCCGGCGACTGCGATGTAGCCGCGCGCGCCCTGCTTGAGGAAGTCGAAGGAGAGGATCTGGCCGCGCTTCACCCTGAAGCTGTTCCAGGTTTCGCGCGGCTCGCCGTCGAGTTTCGGCGGCAGCTCGGCGCCGGTGACCGCGACGGTCGCATCCGCGGTGAATTCGAGCTCGGGTCCCATGAACACGGCCTCGAGCACGGCAGCGCCCGCCTCGTTGCCCACCAGCAGATTGGCCGCGACCAATGCATGACGGTCCATGGCGCCGGAGAGCGGGATGCCGATGTGATAATAGCCCGGACGTCCGAGGTCCTGGACGGTGGTCGCAAGACCCGGCTTCAAAACCTTAACGGCCATGGAGAACTCCATCGAGCTTGGCGTTGTAGGCATCAACGTCGCGGTTGAACTCGGTCAGCGAGAACGAGACGTCGCGGATCACGGGCGCAAAGCGGCCGGCGTCGACGTCGGCGACCGCCGCGTCATAGGCTACCCGGTCGATCGGCTTCCATTTCACGATGTCGCCCGGCTTGAACAGGCACATGAAGTCGCGCAAATAGCTGATGTTCTGGTTGGGATCATAGATCGGCATCGGCGTGATGCCGAACATCTGATAGCCGCCGGCACCGCGCACCGAGTAGATGCAGCTGAAGCAGCCGCCATGCCCGACGGTGAGCTTCGGCGTGTCGGTGCGCGGGCGCAGATATTTCGGCGCCTGAAGCTGCCGCTTGCGCTCGACCATCTGGTAGAGGAAGGGCAGGCCAGCGACGAAGCCGACCATCGAGACGAACCAGGGCGCGCTGGAATGCGCCTTGATGAAGGCGTCGACGCTATCGAGGCCGTTGATGCGCGCGGCGTATTCGAGGTCGGTCCCGTTCGGGTCCTGATGACGCTCGCGAAAGCGCATCAACGTCTCATGCGTCCAGGGATCGTTGTAAAGCACGGGAATCTCGATGATCCGCGTCTTGATCACCGGTTCCGATTTCTCGGATGCGGAATCCAGACGCTTCAGCTCGGTCAGGAGATCGTCGGGCTTGATCTGGTCGGGATCGAACTTGACCTGATAGGACGCGTTGGCTGGACAGATCTCCGTGACGCCCTTGATCTTGGCGTCGCGCACCGCATTGGTGATGAAGAGGCTCTTGAAAAAGGCCTCGAGCGACATCGCTGCGCCGACCTCGGCGAAAATGTGCTCGTCGCCGCCGAAGGAAAATCGGGTTTGCATGACTAGCGGCCTCCTGTTGCTGACGGGGCGGATTCTCTCGCCATCATGGCGCGACCTTCACGGCCGATGGCGGATGAGCTGTGGCAAGGCCGGCGGCATGGGACTCCAGCCACGGTTCGAGCCATGCCGTATGGAAGCGTCCGGCTTTGACGTCGGCGTCGCGCGCCAGCGCCTGATGCAGGGGCTTTGTCGTAGAGATGCCTTCGACGCTGAGTTCGGCGAGCGCGCGCTCGAGCTTTCTGATCGCGCTCGGTCGATCCTTGTCGTGCACGATCAGCTTGCCGAGCAGGCTGTCGTAGAACGGAGGCACCGTGTAGCCCGCATAGAGCATGCTGTCGAAGCGCACACCATCGCCGCCGGGGACGCTGAGCGCGCTGACCGTGCCCGGATTGGGCAGGAAATTCCTGGCGGGGTCCTCGGCGTTGATGCGGACCTCGATCGAATGACCGCTGACCCGCACTTCGTTCTGACGAATGCGCAAGGGCTCACCGCCGGCGATCCGGATCATCTCGCGCACGAGGTCGATGCCGGTGACCATTTCGGTGACGGGATGCTCGACCTGGATGCGGGTGTTCATCTCGAGGAAGTAGAATTCGTGGGTCCTGTCGTCGTAGAGATATTCGAGCGTCCCGGCGCCGCGGTAGTTGACCGCCTTGGCCAGCGCCACGGCCGACGTGCAGAGCTTTTCACGCACCGCCTGGCTGAGCGAGGGCGAGGGGGCTTCTTCCCAGACCTTCTGGCGGCGCCGCTGCAACGAGCATTCGCGCTCGAAGCAATGGATCACGTCGCGTCCATCACCGAGCACCTGGACCTCGATGTGCCGCGCGCCCTCGATCAGTTTCTCGACATAAAGCCCGCCGTCGCCGAACGCTGCGAGCGCCTCGGCCTGTGCCTGCGGCATCAGATGATGAAATTCCTCGGCGGACCTCGCGATGCGAATGCCGCGTCCGCCGCCGCCGGCGGCGGCCTTGATCATGACAGGGAAACCGGTTTTCTCGACCAGCGCGAAGGCGGCCTCCGCCGACTCCAGCCGCCCCTGGCTGCCGGGCACGGTCGGCACGCCGGCCGAGGCGGCGGCCTCGCGCGCCGCGACCTTGTCACCCATCAGCCGGATCGATTGCGCGGCGGGGCCGACGAAGATCAGTCCGGCCGCCTCGACGGCGGCCGCGAACTCGGCATTCTCGGCCAGGAAACCGTAGCCGGGATGGATGGCGTCGGCGCCGGTGCTCTGCGCCGCAGCTAGGATGACCGCCTGGTTGAGATAGGATTTTGACGCCTGCGGCGGACCGATATCGACCGACTCGTCAGCGAGCCTCACCGCGAGCGAATCCTTGTCGGCCTTGCTGTAGACCTGGACCGTCGTAATGCCGAGGTCGCGAGCTGCGCGGATGATGCGCACCGCGATCTCGCCGCGGTTGGCTATGAGGAGCTTCTTGATTGCCATGGCTGGTCGGGGGCTCAGACGTCGATTTCGGCGATCGGCTGGCCGGCCATCACGGCATCCTCATTTTCGGCCAGGAAGCGAACGATCTTGCCGGCGGCACCGGCCTTCACCTCATTGAACGATTTCATCACCTCGATGAGCCCGATCGTGTCGCTCTCCGTGACGACGTCGCCGTCGTTCTTGTAGAACGGCTTGTCGGGCGCCGGCTTACGGTAAAAGATGCCCGGGAGCGGCGAGAAGATCTGCTGCGTTGCCATGGTTTCCTCGTGGGTAATTGGTTTTCTTGCCGCGACGGCTCAGCGTGCGGTGAGATAGGGGCGAACCGCTTCGCGAACGGCCTCCGCGATGGCGACGGCGTTCGGCGTGTCGGAGTGAATGCAGATCGAATCGGCGCCGACCACGATGTCGTTTCCGGCCACCGTACGCGTCTTGCCCTCGTTGACGGCTCTCGCGCATCGGGTGGCGGCGTCGGCCGGATCCTTCGCCTCGTGTTCGCGCGTGATGATCAGGCTGCCGTCGGCATTGTAGTCGAGATCGGCGTAGTATTCGGCAACGAAGGCGTGGCCGCGGCGCTCATAGACCTGCTGGTGCAGCGTTCCCTTCATGCCGAGCAGCGGCACCTTGTAGACATCGGCGGCGTCAGCCACGGCTTCGGCGATGTCCTCGTTGCGCGAGGCCATGCCGTAGAGCGCGCCGTGCGGCTTGATATGATTGAGCGCCATGCCTTCGGCATCCAGGAACGCCTTGAGGGCGCCGATCTGGTAGAGCAGGCAGTTGGTCAGCTCCTCGCGGCCGATCTTCATCTCCCGGCGGCCAAATCCCTGCAGATCCGGCAGCGAGGGGTGCGCGCCGACCTTGACGCCGAACTGCTTGGCGAGCTGCACGGTCTTGCGCATGTGGTTGAAGTCGGAGGCATGAAAGCCGCAGGCGACGTTGGCGACGTCGATATGGGGCATCAATGCCTTGTCGTCGCCCATCTTGTAGAGGCCGTAGGCCTCGCCCATGTCGCAGTTGATCACGACCATCTCCTGATTTCCTTCCAACTGGCTTTGCATACGACCGTCGCGGCCGCCCTGGGTGCGTCCGGCGCACCCCGGGCGTCGCGTTGCCGGGTTACTTGGACACCAGATAATCGAGCGGGATCTTCTCCGAGATCGTCCACTGGTCGATCACCTTCGGCTTGCCGGCCTCGGTGTCGACGATCAGGTAGCGGCCCTGGTTCTGGTGGTGGATGTCCTTGGTGAAGGTGCGCGGCCCGAACAGCGTGGACTCGTCTTTCATCTTCTCGAGCTCGGCCACCACAGGCGCCGCATCGGTCGACTTGGCGCGTTCGACCGCCTTGGCCCAGACATCGATCAGGACGTAGCCCGGATAGACGTACTGGCTCGACGGGTCGCCGCCGGTGACTTCCTTGTACTTCTTGTTGAACTCGTTGACCTTCGGGTTCGGATCGTCGCCGTAGACCGAGCCCTGCACGGGAACGTAGAAGTTCGACAGATCGGGAACGGCGTTCAACCAGTAGCTGCCGTCGACGCCCGAGCCGTTGAGGATCATCGACTTGATGCCGGCGGCTCGGATCTGCTTGATGGCGGAGACAGCGCCCGGCATCATCGTGCAGAGCATGATGGCGTCAGGTTCCTTCGGCAGGCTCTTGATCCGCGTGATCTGCGACGCGATCGAGGCATCGTCGTTTTTGAAGGTGTCGCTGCCGACCAGCTTGGCTTCCTTCAGGCGCGGCAGCATCCAGTCGAAGCCGTCGCAAATGCCCTTGTTGTAGACGGTCCAGCTGTCGAGCAGCCGATAGAAGCTGCGCGCGTTCTTCTTGGTGTACGCCCATTCCGACATGGTTGCACCCTGCACCGGTGCCAGCACCGAGGCCGAGAACGAGAACGGGCCGACGCCGGGAATGCCGGCCTTGATCGATTCGGCGCAGAGGAAGAAGGAAACCTTGCCGGCGGCCTGCGCCTGCAGCGCCGCGGGCGCACCGTAATCGTAGTCGCAGGAGACGATCACGAGGTCGGCGCCTTGGTCGAGCACCGCGAGGCCGGCCTTGGCGCCCTCGGCCTGATCGGTCTTGGTGTCGGCAAACACCGGCTTGATTTTCTTGCCGAGCAGGCCGCCGGCCTTGTTGATCTCATCGATCCGGATCAGCGCCGCGTCCTGCGCCGGCTTGTCATAGGCCTGCATGAATCCGGATGCCGCGGTCGCAAAACCAACGACGATCTCGTCGGCCGCCTGGGCCGGCGTGAACCAGAGCGCGGATGCTCCGGCCAGAATGCCGAGTAATGTCGTAAAGCGCATATGCCACTCCTCCAATTTTACCAACGAGCGTCAGTGCAGTTCCTTCAGTGCGGTCTGGACAGGCCGGCTCAGACGCCGCTGCAGCGGCCATCGGCGCCAGGAGAACTCCCGGTTGCGGGTCAATCCCGTCGGCAGGTACATCAGGATCACGATGGTGATGATCCCGATCGCGATCTCCTGCACGCCGTTCGGCAGGCCGACGGTGTGCCCGCCCAGGCTGATGCCCTTTTCGAGATCGCGGAATAGCTCGATCAGCACCGATATCGCGACCACGCCCGAGACGGCGCCGCTGAGGCTGTACATGCCGCCGACCACCAGCATCGACAGCGTGATGAAGGTGGTCCGCAGATAGAATGCGCCGGGATTGACGATGCTCAGGAAATGCGCATACAGCGCGCCGGCGAGCCCGATGATGAACGCGCTGACGACGAAGGCGATCAGCCGTTCGCGGACGATGTCGATGCCGGAGGCGCTGGCGGCGACGGCTTCGTCGCGCGTGGCGCGCAGCGCGAGGCCCGAGCGGGAGATCGAATAGAGATAGGCGATCGCGATGGCCACGGCGCCGCCGATCCATGCGGTCCAGACGTTCATGGTGGGCGGAATGCCGACGATCGAGCCTTGTCCGCCCGTCACCGAATCCCAGTTCGAATAGACATTGTTGATGACGCCGAGCAGGCCGAAGGTCGCAATCGACGCGGCAATGCCCGACAGGCGCATGATGACGCGCCCGACGATCAGCGCGAACAGCGCGGCAAACAGGCCGGAAATCGGCGTCGCCACCCACATCGGCAGTTGCGCATGGAGCAGCCACGCCGGCAGGCCCTTGAGCGTGATCGACTTCATCACCGGCGGAATGGTGAGCCAGGCGGTCATGTAGGCGCCGAGGCACATGAAGCTGATGTGGCCGAACGACAGCAGGCCCGAATTGCCGACGAAGACGTAGAGGCCGACCACCACCATGATGTTGATGAACATCTCGACCACGGTGCGGTTGAAGGCCCGGCTGCCGAATTGATAGGAAAGGGCGGCCATGATGAGCAGCGCCACGATCAGCACGATCGGCGTGATGATCGTTTGCCGGATGACGGACGGCCGCTGCGACATCGATCAGACCCTCTGCTTGGCGGATTTCGGTGCAAACAGGCCCTGCGGCCGCACCAGAAGGACAACGATGACGGCGCCGTAGACGAAAGCGTCGCGGAACACGCGGGCGTCGTGCGGCAAGGTCGCCTGGAACACGACACTGGCCGCACCGATCAGGAAGCCGGCGGCGACGGCGCCGGGAATGCTGCCGAGGCCACCGATCACGGTTGCGATGAACGCGATCAGCATCACGTTGGCGCCCATGCCGATGTCGGCGGTGCCGGAATTGGTCGCCAGGATCAGGCCGATCGCCGCCGCCAACATGCCGCTGATGGCGAAGGCCAGCAGGATCACGCCGTTGGCGCGGACCCCGAGCATGCGCGCCATGGTGAAATTATCGGCCGCCGCGCGCATCTCGAGCCCGTAGCGTGTGCGCTTGAGGAACAGGACGAGGATCACCAGCACGGCCAGGGTGATGATGATGGTCACGACCTGAAGCATCGGGATGTGCGCGCCGAAGACTTCGACCGGCAGGCCGAGGCTCGGCCACAGCGTGATCGACTTCGGCCGGCTGGAAAACAGCATCAGCAGGACATGCCGGATGACGAAGCCGAGCGCGAAGGACGCGATCATCATCGTCGCCGGATTGGCGTTGCGGAAGCGGCGGAAGACGACGACTTCCGACAGGACGGACAGCCCGGCGCCGACCAGCAGCAGCAGCGGGATCAAGAGATAGAACGGCAACTGGCCGGCAAACACGATCGCCGCCGCATCGATCGACGGCCACAGCATGGCGAAGACGCAGAACGCGATGAAATCACCGTGAGCAAAGTTGACGAGCCGCATGACGCCGAAGATCAGGGCGATGCCGAGCGCGCCTAGCGCATAGAGGCTGCCGAGACTGAGCGCGTCGAAGATGATCTGGAGCAGCTCGCGCATCTCAGTGATCTCCGAAGCCGAAATAGGTCTGCTTCAGGCGATCATCCCTGACCATGTCGACGGCGGGGCCCTCCAGCACGATACGGCCGCCGCGGATCAGGACCATGCGCCCGCCCGTCATCATGGCGCGCGTCGAGCTCTGCTCGACGATCAGGAGCGTGAGCTTGCGCCGGGCCCGCAGCCGCAGCAGGATCTCGTAGACCTGATCGATGATCTTCGGTGCGAGACCCAGCGACGGCTCGTCGATCGCCATGATGCGAGGCGCGGCCATCAGCGCGCGGCCGATAACCAGCATCTGCTGCTGGCCGCCGGAGAGCATGCCCGCCGGGCTGTGGCGGCGCTCGGCCAACATCGGGAACTCCTGGTAGACCTGATCCAGGTCGCCGGCGATCGCCTTGCGGTCGGCGCGCATGCCGGTACCGACCTTCAGATTCTCCTCGATCGTCAGCGCGCCGAAGACGTTGCGTCCTTCCGGCACCAGCGAAAACCCGCGCCGGGCGATATCTTCAGGCGCGGCACCGGTGATCCCGACGCCGTCGATCATGATGGAGCCTGAGCCCGGCGGCACGACGCCTGCGATGGCGTTGAGCAGCGTCGACTTGCCGGCGCCGTTCGGGCCGGTCACGAACAGGATTTCGCCTTCGCCGACCGTCAATGTCACGCCGCGAAGCGCCGTGAGGCGCCCGTAGCTGACCGTGATGTCGTCGACGACGAGTGCGGTCATGACGCCACGGCCGCTTCGGCTGCGACCGGTGGAATCAATTCGTCGCGCTGCGTGCCCATATAGGCATGCCGCACGGCATCGCTGTTGCGGATCTGGGCGGGCGGGCCGACTTCAATGATCTCGCCGGAATCGAGCACGAAGATGCGCTCGCAGAGCTCCAACACGAGGCCGATATTGTGCTCGATCAGCAGCACGCCGACATTGAGCTCGGATGCGATCCTGCGGATGATGGCGGCGAGTTCGTGGCTCTCATGCTCCGACATGCCCGCCGCCGGTTCGTCGAGCAGCAGATATCGCGGCGTACCCATGATGGCACGGCCGATGGCAACGCGGCGCTCGTCGGTATAGGGCAGCGCGCCGGCAATGCTGTTGGCAAGATGCGAAATGCCGAGCCAGGCCATCACCCGCTCGGCCTCGCTGATCGCGTCGGGACGGCCTTGGCCGAGGCCGACGCCCGTCACTTCCAGGTTGTCCATGACGGGCAGGTCGCGGAAAAGGCGGCCTGACTGGAAGGTGCGCGCCACGCCTTTGCGTCGCAGCATGTGCGCTGCAATGCCGTTGAGCGTTTCGCCTTCCAGCTCCACGGTGCCCGCGCCGACCGGCTGGAAACCGGTCAATACATTGATAAGGGTGGTTTTGCCGGCCCCATTGGGCCCAATCAGTCCGGCGATATGCCCCCGCGGCACGACCAGTGTAACGTCGGACAGCGCCTTCAGGCCTTCGAATTGGACGCTGACACCGCGAGCGACCAACTCCAAACCTTCGGACATCATCTCAACGCCTTCTCACCCGGAACCGACGGATTGATCTTTCCGTTCCGTCGCGGGATTGTAAAATTCGAAATATCGTTCGCTGATATCGGAAATTTTTATGTCTCTGACGTTCCGTCAGGTTCGGCACTTCATCGCGACGGCGGAGAGCGGACGCGTTTCCGCGGCCGCTGCGGCTTTGAACGTGACGCAATCGGCGGTCACCTCGTCCATCAAGGCGCTCGAGGCCGAGCTCGGCCGCAAGTTGTTCGACCGCCATTCCAACGGCGTGACGCTGACGTTTGACGGCCACGAGTTCTTGCAGCGCGCCCGCGCGATCGAGGCGAGCGTATCAGATGCGACACGGGGGCCGCATCGCTGGGGAACGCAGGTCGACGGCACCGTCGATGTGGCCGTGAGCTATACCGTTGCCGGATATTTCCTGCCGCCGTTGCTGACGCGGTTCTGGCGGTCATTTCCGGGCATCACGGTCCGGCTGCACGAGTTTCAACGCGATGCGATCGAGCAGAGCCTGATCAGCGGCAGCGTCGACGCGGCCATCATGCTGATCGCGAACCTGCATGACCGGCATTCCATTCGCTCGCGGTTGCTGTTGCGCTCGCCGCGCCGCTTGTGGACATGCGTCAATCATCCGCTGCTGCGCAAGGACAGCATCAAGCTGGCCGATCTGGCGAGCGAGCCCTATCTAATGTTGACCGTCGACGAAGCCGAACGCTCAGCGATGCGCTACTGGCAGCACACCGCGCACGTGCCCAACGTCATCTTCCGCACTTTGTCTGTTGAGGCCGTGCGCAGCATGGTCGCGACCGGGATGGGGATCACCATCCTGTCGGACATGGTCTACCGTCCCTGGTCGCTCGAGGGACATCGCATTGACCTCAAGGCGCTTGATGACGACGTCCATACCATGGATGTCGGGCTTGCCTGGAAGGGCAATACGACGCTTTCACCGGCAGCCCGCGCCTTCTGCGAGTTCGTCGCCCATTCCTATCCCGGATCGGAGCCGTTCAAGCTCGACTAGCGGCCGCAGAGGCGCCATTCAAACTCAGCCATGGAATTGTCCGACCGGATGGTCAATAAATGCTGGTTCGGATGCGGCCCGGCCGAAGCAGGGCGGTGGTTCCGGAATTTTGCCGTTGATTGACATCTCCTGACGATGGCCGGACGGCGGCCGATGGAACGGAAAGACATGGCCCGATCGCGCGCCAAGGACTACGACGACAAGCGCCTCTCGATGCTGCATCGCTCGGCCGAGCTGTTTGCCGCATCGGGTTATGTCGGCACGTCGATGAACACGATCGCGGACGCGTGCGGCGTGTCGAAGGCGCTGCTCTATCACTATTACCCCGACAAGGAAGCGATCCTGTTCGATATCCTGTCGTCGCATCTCGAGGATCTGGTGGCGGCGGTTCGGAAGGCGAGCGCGCAGGCCGGCGATCCGGTCGAGCGCTTCAGGACGATCGTGGCGACCCTGCTTGAGCTCTACCGGCATGCCGACGCCGAGCATCAAGTCCAGATCGCTAGTCTCAAGCTGCTGCCGAAGGACAAGCAGCAGCCGCTGCTTGCGAGCGAGCGCATCCTGGTTGGGATCATGTCGGATGCGCTCGCCGCGGCGGTGCCGGCGGCGAAGCAGAAGCGCGTCCTCAAGCCGCTGACGATGAGTGTCTTCGGCATGCTGAACTGGCACTATATGTGGTTTCGCGAGGGCGGGCCGATGACTCGCGCCGAATACGCTGACTTCGTCGCGCAACTGGTGCTGGCGGGTGCCGCGGACGCGGCCGCCGCACGGCCGCGCAGCAAGGCAAAGCCCGCCGGCCGAAGCCGGCAGGCCGAGTTGCTCTGAGGCGGACTGTTACGCCCGCATCGCGTTCATGGTCAGCAGCTCGTAGGTCGCCGCGGTCTCGCCGGTGCCGGTCGTGATCTCGACGTCCCAGCGCACCTCACCATACTGCTTGTTGCGCGGCGTCTTCTCCTTCGCAGTCAGGCGCACCTGGATCTGTTCGCCCGGTTGCACGGGCTTGACGAAGCGCAGCGAGTCGAGGCCGTAATTCGCCAGCACCGGTCCGTAGTCGGGATCGACGAACAGGCCGGCCGCGAATGACAGCAGCAGGTAGCCATGGGCGACACGGCCGGGGAAGAACGGATGCCCCTTGGTGGCTTCCTCGTCCATATGGGCGTAGAAGGTGTCGCCCGTGAAGTGCGCGAAGTGCTCGATGTCCTCGAGCGTGATCTGCCGCGACTTCGAGACCAGCGTGCGGCCGATCTCGAGATCGTCGTAGTGATAGCGGAACGGGTGCAGGTCACCTTCGAGCACCGGGCTGCCCTTGAACCAGCGGCCGGTGACGCCGCTCAGCATCGC
>DASVOL010000465.1:0-1668 GCA_036383375.1 Bradyrhizobium sp.
ACAACATCGCGACATCGAAGGTCATGCTGCTGATGCTCGTCGTGATGACGGGCGTCGCGCCGATCTCGCTCTACATGCTGGTCCCGGCGCTGCCGGTGCTGGCGACCACGTTCGGCCGCGACATTTCGATCGCGCAGATGACGGTGTCGCTCTACATGGTCGGCATCGCGCTGTCGCAGCTGATCATGGGACCGCTGTCCGACAAGTTCGGCCGCCGTCCGGTGCTGCTCGCGGGCCTCGGCCTGATGGTGGTGGCCGGCATCGGCTCTGACTTCGCCGAGACCCTGCCGCAGCTGATCGCGGCGCGCTTCTTCCAGGCGCTCGGCGGCGCCAGCGGCATGGTGATCAGCCGGGCCATCATCCGCGATCTCTATCCGCGCGAGCGGGTCGGCGCCATGATCAGCCTCGTCGTCGCCGCGCTGATGATCGCGCAGATGGTGAGCCCGCTCACCGGCGGTCTTTTGGAGACCACATTCGGCTGGCGCGCGATCCTCTATTTCATCACCGCGGCGTCGCTGACCGTCACGATCTTCATCGCGCTGGCGCTGCCCGAAACCCGCCGCGACCGCGCCGACAGTTCCAGCTTTCGCGGCGACCTCGGCAAACTGCTGCGAAGCCGCGCCTTCGTCGGCTATCTCTTGTGCCAGGTGCTGGCGTCACAGATCATCTTCGCCTTCGCCGGCGGCGGTCCCTATATCGTCGTCACCCAAATGGGCCGCAGCAGCGCCGAATACGGCGCGTGGTTCGCGATGACCGGGTTCGGCTACTTCATCGGCAATCTCCTCTGCGTGCGCTTCGCACCGCGCCACTCGCTGGAGAGACTGATCTGGTTCGGGCTCGCGCTGCAGGTCGGCGGCAGCCTCTTGAACCTGATCTGGAGTTTCGCCGGGCTGAACCAGGCGCCGCTCTGGCTGTTCGGCACCCAGATGATCGTGATGGTCGCCAATGCCTTCGTGATGGCCAACTCCGCCGCCGGCGCCATCAGCATCCGCCCCGAGGCCGCCGGCACCGCCTCAGGCGCCATGGGCTTCCTGCAGCAGGGCATCGGCTCGCTGATCTCGCAATTCGGCGCCTATCTCGGCGGCCACTCGACCACGACGCTGCCGCTGACATCGGCGCTCTTCGCCATCTCGCTCGCCTGCGCCTGCACCATGATCTTCGTGGTGCCGCGGCGGAACGTGGTGGTGAGCGAAGAGCTGATCGCGCAGGCCGAGGAGGATGAGCAGGGGATGATGTGAGGGGCGCGCTCGTACCGCGCTCTCGCCTCGTCATCCCCCGCGAAAGCGGGGGATCCAGTACGCCGCGGCCTATCGGGTGAATCACTGCGGCCTCTGGAATGCTGGGTCCCCCGCTTTCGCGGAGGACGACAGTGGAGGACGCGGCACTGCGGCGCGCGCCCTACTCCTCGATCAGCTTCAGCCACTCGTCTTCGGTCAGCACCGCAACGCCGAGCTCGCGCGCCTTGGTCAACTTCGAGCCTGCCTCTTCGCCGGCGACGACGTAGTCGGTCTTTTTTGAAACCGAGCCCGCGACCTTGGCGCCGAGACGCTCGGCCATCGCCTTGGCTTCGTCGCGGGTGAATTTCGTCAGCGACCCCGTGAACACCACGGTCTTGTCCGAGACAGGTGAGCTCTTGCGCGGCTGCTCGGCAGGCTTCACCTCGATCTG
>DASVOL010000466.1:0-3337 GCA_036383375.1 Bradyrhizobium sp.
CGGCGACCATGTGCTGCTCGCCCCACCCTATATCGCAACTTCCGGCGACATCGACATGATCGTCGAAAGACTAGGCGCTGCGGTAGACAGCGCGCTCAAGGATGTTGGTCACTAAGCATGATCCGGAAAAGTGGGCACCGGTTTTCCGAGAAGATCATGCTCAAACCTTAGGAGGTGTAAAATGTACAGGGGATTGATCACGACGGCCGTTCTCGTCGCAGGCATCGCGAGCGCAAGCGCAGCGACGCTCGACACCATCAAGCAGCGCGGTACGCTGGTGTGCGGCGTCTCGACCGGCTTTGCCGGCTTCTCGGCGCCGGACTCGCAGGGCAACTTCAAAGGCCTCGATGTCGACTATTGCCGCGCGCTTGCCGCCGGCGTGCTCGGCGATGCCAGCAAGGTGCGCTACGTCGCGCTGACCGCGCAGAACCGCTTCACGGCGTTGCAGTCCGGCGAGATCGACGTGCTGTATCGCAACTCGACGCAGACTTATCTGCGCGGCACCACGCTCGGCTTGCGCCAGGGCCCGGTCAATTTCTACGACGGCCAGGGCTTTGTGGTGAAAAAGGACCTCGGCGTGAAGGAGCTGAAGGATCTCAAGGGCGCCACGGTCTGCGTCGCGCAGGGCACCACGCATGAGGTGACGCTCGGCGATTACGGCCGCGCCAACGGCATCGACTGGAAGCCGCTGGTGTTCGATCGCCCCGACACCATGTACCAGACCTTCTTCGGCGGCCGCTGCGATGCCATGACCCAGGACGCCTCGGCGCTCGCCGGCGCGGTCGCCACCGCGGCGCCGAAGGCCGACGACTATGTCGTGCTGCCGCAGACCATCAGCAAGGAGCCGCTCGGCCCGTTCACCCGCAACGGCGACGAGGTGTGGAGCGACATCATCACCTGGCTGCATTACGGCCTGGTCGAAGCCGAAGAGCTCGGCGTGACGCAGGCCAATGTCGACGAAATGACGAAGTCGCAGGTCCCGGCGATCCAGCGCCTGCTCGGCGCGTCCGGCGATCTCGGCAGCCGGCTCGGCCTCGACAACAAATGGCTGGTCGCGGCGATCAAGGCCGGCGGCAATTACGGCGAGATCTTCGAGCGCAATGTCGGCAAGGCGAGCCCCCTGAAGCTCGAGCGCGGCCTCAACGGCACCTGGAGCAAGGGTGGGTTGATGTACGCGATCCCGTTCAAGTAACGCTTCTTGTCACCTCTCCCCGCTCGCGGGGAGAGGGAGAGAAGGCAGAGGCAGTAGCAACCCATGCGCATCACCCTCATTCACGCCCTGAAGCACTCGATCGTTCCGATCGAGGCGTCATTCGCAAAACATTGGCCTGAGGCGCGGCTGATGAACCTGCTCGACGACAGCCTGTCGGCCGACCTTGCGCGCGACGGCAAGCTCTCCGACCGCATGACCGAGCGGTTCCTCACCATGGGCAACTACGCAGCAAGCACCGGCGCCGACGGCATCCTGTTCACCTGCTCGGCGTTCGGCCCCTGCATCGAGGCGGTGGCGCGCGCGCACGCGCCGATGCCGGTGCTGAAGCCGAACGAGGCGATGATCGAGCAGGCGGTGGCGAAGGGAAAGCGCATCGGCCTGCTGTCGACCTTTCCGCCGACGCTGGTGTCGATGCCGCCGGAATTTCCCGCATCGGTCACGCTGGTGCCGAAACTCGCCGAGGGCGCACTGGCGGCGCTGGATCGCGGCGACCGCGCCGAGCATGATCGCATCGTGGTCGAAGCGGCGAAGGATTTGCGCGACTGCGACCTGATCGCGCTCGCCCAGTACAGCATGGCGCCCGCGGCCGAGCGCGTCACTGATGTCACCGGCCGCGAGGTGCTGACGACGCCCGACAGCGCGGTCAAGAAGCTGAAGGCCCTGCTCGGAATCAAGTAGGCGCGCCCGTGATCGCCGGGTTCCGGCGGTAGTGGCTTTCGGCCCGTAGCCGACAAACAAATCTATCGATAGTGTGCCGCGCGGCCTCGGCGGAGGCTCGTGACGTCATCTTCTGCTGTCACATTATCTTCCTAGGCTGAGGCGGCCAACTTCCGGCCGAGACGAGGGCAAGCTCCCGATGCGAAATACCCCCTTCCTTGTGATTGCAGCCATCATTGCGCTTCTCGAACCCGCCGCCGCCCAACAGGCCCCGCCTGCGTCATCGCCGGGCGCCGCCGCCGAGCAGCTGACGCACAAGATGAACGCCTATGTCGGGTGCATCAACCGTCTCTCGGCGCGATCGTACGAATCCCGCGAACGCTACTTTTCCTGGGCCGCCAAGAGCGGTCCCACCGGCAAGGAGCGGATCATCTACGGCACCTACACGATCTACGATACGTCCGACTGCAAGACCAGCGTCGCAGCCGCCAATGCAACGGACCCGCACGATGCCGGGCTCGAAGCCGCGGCGAATGCATATGTTGCGGCCGTCACCACGCTCGAGCCGCTGTTGAAGGAGGCGGACGACTACTACACCCAGGAGAACTACAAGGACGACAAGATGGCCAAGGGCAAGGCGCTGCATCCGCGCCTGGTCGCGGCATGGGATGCGTTCGCCGGCGCCGACAAGGCGCTGCGCGCCGGCGTCGAGACGATCAACGACAAGCGCGCGGCCGAGCAGCTTGCCGCGATCGAGGCGAGCGAAGGCCGCAAGTCGCACTACTATGTCGAGGCCCTGATGATCCAGGCCAAGCGCGTGCTTCGCGCGCAGCAGGCCGACAAACCCGACCTCGACGCGATCACCCAGGCGCTCAACGAATATGAGGCCACGGTGAAGGCAACCGAGGAGGCCTCGGGCAAAGACGGCGATGCCAAGCTCGGCTCGATGTTCATCGGCAGCGCCAAATCATTCCTGACCACGGCGAAGCAGCTGATGCGCCGCGTTCGCGACAAGGTGCCTTACAGCTCCGGCGAGAAGATGATGCTGAGCAACGCCGGCGCCGGCTGGATGGTGGAGGGATCGCCGGCCCGGCTGATGCGCGACTACAATCAGCTCGTCGACGGCTACAACCGCGGCGCCCGCATCTGAGTGGCGGTCGCTGCGTAGGGTGGATTAGCCCATCGGATCCGCGCGAAGCGTGGAGCCGGTGGACGTAATCCACCGCGACGCAAGGACCGCGGCGGATTACGCCTTCGGCTAATCCGCCCTACAGCGCCTACGCTCCCGCGTCGCTCACGTTGAGATCCACGCCCTGCGGATCCCTAATCGTCGACACCGTGATCAGCGAGATCAGCGACAGCACCGCGATATAGACGCCGACGCGCCAGGACTGGCCGTAGGTGCCGATGATCCATTGCGCGATCATCGGCGCGAAGGCGCCGCCGAAGATGGCGCCGAGCGCGTAG
>DASVOL010000467.1:0-2026 GCA_036383375.1 Bradyrhizobium sp.
TGGGATTGATCCCGCGCCAGATGCGCTCTTCCACGCCCGGGAAGAGAATGCGGACGATCGAAATGTTGAACATGATGACGAAGGCGACGATGATCAGCGCGCGCACGCGCAGCAGCTCCGTGCGCATCACCTCGCGCATCAGGAGGTGTTCGAATTCCCTCGACACCGGCTCGTGCGATCCGACCATTTGGCGCCAGAATCCGATTGCCATCGCCCTTCTCCGCCCCCTTGTCTGGAGCGCGATCGAACGCAAAACCGGCCGCCACTTTTGCTGATCGCGCTCGGGCGAAATATAGCCTCAATCCAGCGTGCGGCGGAAGCGCGTCACGGCAACGGTCATCGCAAACAGCATCAGGCCGATCAGGGCCAAGGTGTCATACTGGAGGTTCTCAAGGCCCGCACCCTTGAGCATGATGGCACGGATGATGCGGACATAATGCGTGAGCGGCAGAGCTTCGCCGACATATTGCGCCCAGACCGGCATGCCCGCGAACGGAAACATGAAGCCGGACAACAGGATGCTCGGCAGGAAGAACATCATCGAGAGCTGCATCGCCTGGAGCTGGTTCTGCACGATGGTCGAGAACGTGTAGCCGATCGACAGATTGGTGGTGATGAACAGCGTGGTGAGCAGCGCCAGCAACGTCAGGCTGCCGAGCACCGGCACGCCGAACAGCCCGATGCCGATGGCGATGATCAGGGTGGCCTGGATGAAGCCGACCAGCACATAGGGGATGATCTTGCCGAACATCACCTCGACCGGCTTGATCGGCATCGAGAGCAGGCTCTCCATGGTGCCGCGCTCGATCTCGCGGGTCACCGACAGCGCGGTGAAGATCAGCATCGTCATGGTCAGGATGGTCCCGACCAGGCCAGGCACGATGTTGAGCCGCGAATCCGCCGCCGGGTTGTAGCGGGCATGGGCGCGGATCTCGAACGGCATGTCGGGGGGATCGCCGATATGCAGGTCGTGCGCCAGTGCGGACTGCACCAGCGGCCCGAGCGTGCCGAGCGCGGTGCCCGAGGCGACCGGGTCGGTGGCATCGGCCGCGACCAGCAGCGACGGCCGGTCGCCGCGCCGCACCGCGCGCTCGAAGCCGCGCGGGATCTCGACGCCGAACAGCACCTTGCCGGATTGCAGGAGCTCGTCGAACTCCTCGACGGTGTGGACCTCGCGGACGAAATGGAAATAGGCGGTGTTCTCCATCGCCTTCAGGATCGAACGGCCGAGATCGGTGTCCTCCTGGGTCAGCACCGCGGTCGGCAGATTGCGCGGCGTGGTGTTGATGGCATAGCCGAACAGCGTGAGCTGCATCACCGGCAGCATGATGATCATGGCGAACGAGACGCGGTCGCGGCGGAGCTGGATGAACTCCTTGACCAGCATCGCATAGCTGCGCCGCCAGAAGCCGAACGCCGGCTCCCGCTCTTCACCTTTCCGGATCGTATCCGTTGCGCTCATCGGACCCTATCCTTGAAAATTATCTTTGGAGCGCCCCATCAGATCGATGAAGACGTCTTCCAGCGACGGCTCGCTCGGTTGCCAGTGCCATTTCGGATTGTCGCGGTAAGGCGCGATCGCGGCTTCCAGCGCCGCCTTGTCGCGGCCGGAGACGTGCAGGCTGGTGCCGAACGGCGCCGCCATGTCGACGCCGGGCTTACTCGTAAGCTCCGCCATCAGCCCGTTGAAATCCTCGCCCGTCACCGTCCAGGTCGACAGCGCGGAGGCCGCGATCACCTCATCCACGGTGCCGTGGGCCAGGAGGTGGCCGTAGGCGATGTAGGCGATCTCGTGACAGCGCTCGGCCTCGTCCATGTAATGGGTCGAGACCAGCACGGTGAGGCCTTCGGCCGCGAGCGCGTGGATCTCGTTCCAGAAATCACGCCGCGCCTTGGGATCGACGCCGGCGGTCGGCTCGTCCAGCAGCAGCAATTGCGGATTGGGCAGCGTGCAGGCGCCGAGCGCCAGCCGCTGCTTCCAGCCGCCGGAGAGATTGGCGGCGAGCTGCTCCTCGCGGCCCTTCAG
>DASVOL010000468.1:0-24512 GCA_036383375.1 Bradyrhizobium sp.
CCATGGTGAGCGATTGCCGCGGCGTCATGCCGACGCCCTGGGCGGCCTCGAGCACCGCCGGATCGACGCCCGACAGGCCGGTGATGGTGTTGCGCAGCACCGGCAGCATCGAATAGAGCGCGAGCGCCAGCACCGCCGGCAAGAAGCCGAAGGCGGAGAAGCTGAAGCCGAGCCACGCCGCGGTCAGCGCCGTGAGCGCCAGCAGCAGCGGATAGAACAGCGCGAGCAGTGCGAGACCGGGCACTGTCTGTACGATGCTGGCAAGCCCGAGCAGCGTGCCGCGCAGCACCGGCCGGTTGCGTGCGATGATCGCAAGCGGCAGGCTGATCAGAAGCCCGAGCGCCAGCGCTGCGACGCTGACCCGGACGTGATTGCCGAGATAGTCGGGTAGATGCGCAAGTGCCTCGCTCCAGCGTGGATCGCTCATGCGGTGCCGTCCCGTGGCAGCAATGC
This sequence comes from Bradyrhizobium sp., assembly GCA_036383375.1. Taxonomy (GTDB): domain Bacteria; phylum Pseudomonadota; class Alphaproteobacteria; order Rhizobiales; family Xanthobacteraceae; genus Bradyrhizobium. The sequence continues at coordinate 454 of DASVOL010000468.1, forward strand.
GCCCAGCCGTTCCGCCTGTCGCCGCGGCGTCCGCAGGAGTTCGCCGACATAAGCATCGGTGTTGGCCGCAAGCTCCGCCGGTGTGCCCAAAGCGAGCAGCTTGCCGCCGCGCATCACCGCGACGCGATCGGCCAGCAGCAGCGCCTCGGTCATGTCGTGGGTGATCATGACCGTGGTCAGGGCGAGCTCGCGATGCAGTGTGCGATAATCGTCGCCGAGCGCGTCGCGGGTCAGCGGATCGAGCGCGCCGAACGGCTCGTCCATCAGCACGATGCGCGGCTTCGCAGCCAGCGCACGCGCGACGCCGACGCGTTGGCGCTGGCCGCCGGAGAGTTCGTGCGGCAGGCGGTCGCGATGTTGCACACGGTCGAGCCGCACGAGGTCGAGCAGCTCGTCGACCCGCGCCGAGATCTCGGCCTGCGGCCAGCCGAGCAGCTTCGGTGTGATGCCGACATTGTCGGCGACGGTGAGATGTGGAAACAGCCCGCCACTCTGGAAGACGTAGCCGATGCGGCGCCGCAGCAGGATCGGGTCGATGCCGCTGACATCTTCGCCCTCGACGGCGATCCGGCCGCGGTCGGCCTCGATCAGGCGGTTGGCGAGCCGCAGCAGCGTCGTCTTGCCGGAGCCCGAGCCGCCGACAACGGCGAGGAATTCACCCTCGGCGACGTCGAGCGAGACGTCGTCGACCGCCACCACGCGACCACTGTCAAAACTCTTGCCGACATGCGCGTAGGCGATCAGCGGCGTTGCGGGCATTCTCTGGCCATTCCTGGGCGACCTCACGTCTCACCATCGTGAACGACAGTGATAGCCCATAAAATGGACTTTGACTTGAGGTGCACGCGCCCGCATCACGCGGGTTCGCAGGCTGTTCCAGTTGGGCGCACGAAGCGGGTCAGCCCCTTCGGGGGCTGTGAGCACACATCACACTTCGTTCTTGGGTACGTATTTGCCCATGATGCACTTATAGCTCTGCAAGCGCCAATCGTGATACGGGCCCTTGGCGAGCCAGTCGGCGATGCCGATTTGGGCGTTCACGGCGCAGGCGCCCATGGTGATGCCGGATTGGTCGCTGTTGGTGACGACCTTTTCCATGCAGAGCTGAGCATTGCAAAGGATGGCGACGAGCGTAACGAGCATGATGGTCTTTATCCGTAGGATTAACCCGGTCTGAACCGAATCATGCACGGTTCATGCCACTATCAGCGGCTTTGGTGTCACAACCGGCAAGACCGGGAAAGTACGGCGGACCGAATCACGCGCTCGCCGGCGCGTAGCCGCACGTCCGCAGATACGCTATAGTTCTGCCCAACTACGACGTGAGATCGGGGGCGAGTGAGGAACGTTGCGCGGTCGGGGGCTGCATCGATGATGACGTTGCCTGAGTTGGCGGCAGGTGCTCTGGAGAAGTTTCTCGCCACATGGGTCAGCCGCACCTTTGGGGCATCGCAGGCGCGATTTGGCGAACTGCTGCCCGCCGCCGCGCGCATCGCGCTGGAATGCATCGGCAACAGCGATGCGCTCTACCACAACGTCGAGCACACGATGCTGGTCACGCTCGCCGGGCATGACATCATCCGCGGTCGCGCGCTGCACACCCACGTCACTGCGGAGGATTACACCCACACGATGATCGCCTGCCTGACGCACGACATCGGCTATGTGCGCGGCCTGCTGAAGGGCGATGGACCGGATGGCTATGTCATCGATGCCTCCGGCAACAAGGTCGTGTTGCCGCGCGGCTCGTCGGATGCCGGCCTGATGCCGTATCACGTCGATCGCTCGAAGCTCTATGTGCTCGACAGGCTCGAGGCCGTGCTTCCGCTGGATCGCGAGCGCGTCGCGCGCAACATCGAAGGCACGCGGTTTCCGGCGCCCGAAGGCCAGCAATATGACGACGAGGCGGCGATCGTTCGGGCCGCCGATTTCATCGGCCAGCTCGGCGATCCCAACTACATCAGGAAAGCCAACGCGCTCTATCACGAGTTCGAGGAGGTCGGCATCAACCGCCAGCTCGGCTATGAATCGCCGGCGGATATCGTCGACCGTTATCCGCAATTCTACTGGAATATGGTCGCGCCGCACATCCAGGGCGCCATCAACTGCCTGAACATGACGGCAAGCGGCCGTCAGTGGATCGCGAATCTCTACAGCAACGTCTTCCGCGCCGAGCGCGAAGTCACCCTGTCCGGCCCGCAAATCTGAGGCAAGGCGCCGGCGGCGCGGCCTTTCAGCACGGCTCGCCTGCATTCCCCGGTCGATTGTCAGGCGTCCACATTTCGGCCTGCTTCATCGTTGCACAGTCCGTGGAAATCGGCGACCTTGCGCCATGGACCTCTCCATCGACCGTGTTCTCGACCGTTTCAGCATGATCTCCCGTTTCGCTCAATTGATTGCGATTGCTATCGTGTGCTGGCCTGCGCTCGCCGTTGCCGCCGGCCCGGTCTACGACGTCGACCTATATGCGTTGATGTCCGGCACCTGCCGCAATGTCAGCGTCGCCGGCCGCAACTATACCTGCAAGGCGGTGGCTTACTTCCACACCCTGCGCGGCCGTTCCGAGTTCACCGTGGTGCTCGACGATCCCGCCGACAAGAGCCACATCGTCTCGTTCTCCGGCGAGAGCACCGAGCGTACCCAGGACAATCTGTTCGAGCTCGCGGTCGACCGCATGTTGCTGAAGTCGAGCGACCGTCCGCGGGTCGATGGCCTGCCGGTGCCGCTGGTCGAGATGTCGACTGGCTCCTGCCGTCAGGTCGGAAGCTTCATCACGCGGCAGGTGTCGACCGTCACCTGCGCCGCCACCGACCAGAACGGCAAGCGGTATGAGCTGAGCTTCGAGTCGGATGGCTCGCCGATGACCTTGCGCCGGCTGCGGCAATCGACGCTGCCGTCGGAGCGGCAGCGGGCACGCCAGATCGCGCAGCTCGAATGCCGCCTCAAGGCGCGCGCCGCGCAGGTTCTGCCGCGGGACACCACCGCCTTCATGATCCGTTGTCTCGGTGAGGACGACGGCAAGCCGGCCGGCGAACAGCGATAGCCGCGCGCGCTGCGTTGCGGACCAAGCTCGAGGAGAATTCGATGCGCTTGAGATTCATCATCATCGCCGCCATCGGCATCGGCGCCGCCGGGCCCGCCGCCGCGCAAATGTACGATCCGAACTATCCGGTTTGCCTGGAAGTCTATGGCGGCAGGCTGACGCCCGAATACATCGATTGCAGCTTCACGTCGCTTCCGCAATGCCAAGCGACGGCTTCGGGACGATCGGCGACATGCTCGGTCAATCCGTTCTACAAAGGTCCCAAGAAGCCGACCAGGGAGCGGGGTCAACGACGGCGTCAGCCCGCCGACTAGCGCGTTTTCGAGCTGCGATGGTCTGCATGACCGTCGCTGGCGCAGTTGGCTAACTCCGGCGGTTGTGGGGAAACCTTCGAACGACAAGGAGACACCGGTGCGCCTGAAATTGTTCGCGATCGCCGCAGCTGCGGTCGCCCTGGCCGGACCTGCCGCCGGGCAGGCCTATGACCCGAACTATCCGGTGTGCATGCACGTCTTTCAGGGCAAATTCGGCGGCAGCTACATCGATTGCAGCTTCGCCTCGATCCCGCAGTGCCAGGCGTCGGCCTCGGGCCGCGGTGCGATGTGCTCGGAGAATCCGTTCTTCGCGCCGCCGCCACCTCCGAAGCGGCGGGTGCATCGCGAACGGCATCGCGCCCACTGAGGCGGGCGCACCCGGCAGCTCGAACGCCTGCCGTCAGACCGGCACGTTCAAGGCATCGTAGGTGAACAGCCAATCATAGCGGTCGCGCACCCGGTCCGGTTGCCATTCGCGCGAGACATAGGCGTCGGCGCCTTCGGCGTCGGCGAGCGCCGGATTGTGAAAGCGCCTGGCATTCTCGGCCGACTTCATCACGATCATATTCGTCCGCGTCAGCCGCGCGGCTTGATAGCGCTGCAGCGCTTCCTCGGGCGGGAAGCATTCGAGGCAGCGTGCCAGCACCATGCCGTCCTCGATCGCCATGTTGGCACCCTGGGCCAGGAACGGCAGCGTCGGATGCGCGGCGTCGCCGAGCACGCAGGCCCGCCCCACCGCGAAGCGACCGAGCGGGTCGCGGCCAAGCAATGCCCATTTGTAGGGAATATCCAGGTTGTCGATGATGGTGTGGATGTCCGGATGCCAGCCGGCAAAGGCAGCGTCGCAGGCCTCGCGCGTGCCGCGTTCGGTCCATGACTCGACCGACCAGCTCTCGCCCTCGAAGATACCGACGAAGTTCAACAGCTCGCCGCGGCGAACCGGATAGGTGATGACATGGCCGCCGGGGCCAACCCAGTTGGTGCCGACGTCGCGCCTGAGGCTCGCCGGCAGCTGTCGCATCGGGACCAGGCCGCGCCAGGCGGCCACACCCGCGAAGAATGGTTTTGTGTCGCCGCCGATCTGCCGGCGGATTTCGGAGTGCACGCCGTCGGCGCCGATCACGACGTCGCCGCGCCGCCGCTCGCCATCGGCGAGCCGCAGCCAGATGCCGTCACCGTCCTCGTCAAAGCCGGCGCAGCGGCTGTCGAGATGCAGACGTCCCGGTGCCCGTGCATTGAATGCGTCGACCAGCACGCGGTGAAAGTCACCACGATGCACCATCCAGTAGGGCGCGCCGTAGGCCGCCCGCGAGGAGGCGCCGAGGTCGAACAGCTTCCAGGTCCGCCCGGTGCTGAACAGCCGGATTTCCTTGCCCGAGGGCTCGCAGGCGATCGCCTGCATGTGTTGCTCGAGGCCGAGCGCAATGAGGACGCTTGTGCCGTTGGCGCTGAGCTGGACGCCGGCGCCGAGCTCCCGCAGCTCCGATGCCTGCTCGAAGATCTCAACCTCGATCCCACGCTGCAGCAGCGCCAGGCCCGCGACGAGGCCGCCGATCCCGGCGCCGGCAATCAGGACTTTTGGCCTGCGGTTTGCGCTCACGCGATCCATCCGCCGCTATCTGCGCGTGACAAGGAAGTCATCGGTGAACTCGCCGCGCGAGACCTTGACCGGGATCTCGCCCTCGCTGCCGATCTCGACGAGCTCCGAGCCGGACTTGTTATCCTCAGGCGTCAGGAGCTCGATGCGCTCGGCGATCCGTTCGGCCTGCCAATCGGTCAGCTTCCAGGCGAACCGGCCGCCGAGATCGCGCATGCCGAATTCCTCGTCGGCGGGCGCCAGCACCAGCTCGTTGCGCGAGACCGCACCGGGAATCCGCTCCGCCACGGCAATGGCCTGCGGCTTCTCGGCAAAGCGCCGCAACAGCCTTGCCAGCGCGGCAAGATCTGCGGCCTCGCCGAGGAACAGGAACAGCGGATGGAAATCGCTCGGCATGTATTCAAATCGCAGCATGATCGATGGTCCGTTGGCTGGAGCTAATCGTCGAGCACCTTGACGATGTCCTGGGCATGGCAAAGCTCCACCGTGCCGACATCGCCCGGACGGGCAGGGGACTCCAGATAGCGCACCTGCAGCCACTGGCCGTCGTCCATGTTCTCCACCACCTCGGCGACGATATCAGCCTCCAGTTCCAGCCGCGTCCCGATCTTGATCGCCGTCACGTCAATCATCGCACCACACCTTGCTCAGAAGAACGTGGTGAGATTTTTGGCCAGCAGGATATTCTGTTCAAGCAAGATCTCGCGCCTCGCGATCTTCCAGCCGCTGTCGATCAGGCGCAGCGTGTCGTTGCGGCGGCCGACGAAGATGTAGGTCTCGTACTCGACGCGGTTCTGATAGACGAGGAAGCGGCTCGTGACATCGAGCTCGCGCGCCGCGCCGATATCCGGTCGCGCGCCCTTGATCTGCACGTTGCTGACCATATGCGTGATCCGCGACAGCGGCTCCTCGGCGTAATGCACGCCAGTCAGGATCTGGTCGACCCGTTTGGTCAACGTCCACTTGTCCTCGTCGAACCAGCTGATGCCTTCGCCGCGTTTGGTGTTCTCGCGTGCGGCCTGCTGGCCGAACTTCACATTGCGCCGGATCGGCATGAAGTAGCTGATGTCGTCGGCGAGCAGTTCGAGCCAGTCGCGGAAGCGCCGCTCATCGAGCAGGTCGGCCTCGTGATAGTAGAAATCCTCGACATCGGCCTTCAGCCGGTAATAGGCCGCCGATCGTTCGATCGTGGCGCCGGCAAGGTGCGCTTGCTTGTCGTGATCCTGAACCGTCGTCGTCATCGGTATCTCCTCATCGGGGATCGCGGGGTTGTCAGGCCGCAGGGGCGGGCGGAATCGGTCCGCCCTGTTGCGCAAAGCAGCCGACGTCGATCACGGTGCCGGACAGCGTTTCCGCTTCCGGCGACAGCAGGAAGGCCACCACATTGGCGATGTCGTCGCCTCTAGCGACCCGGCCCGCGGCGGTGCCCGGCACGCCCTTGCCGAAGCGCGCCGCATCGCCGCCGACCCGGCCGAGGCTCATGCCGCTGACGATGCCGCCGCCACCGGGGATCACGGTGTTGACGCGGATGCGCTGGTGGAAAAAGTCGTAGGCCATCGCGGCGCTCAACGCGACGACGCCGCCTTTGCTCGCGCTGTAGACCGCCATGTTCGGCTTGCCCCAGCCGGCGCCGGATCCGATGTTGACGATCGAGCCGCCGCCCTGCGCGATCATGTGCGGGATCGCCGCGCGGCTGGTGAGATACGGTCCCTTCAGATTGACGGCGACAATGCGATCGAACAGCGCCTCGTCGGTGTCGAGCACCGTGCCGAGTGGACCGATCGCGGCGTTGTTGACGACACCGTCGATGCGGCCGAACCGCGCCATGGCCTGCGCGACCACTCTGCCGACATCGCCTGATTGCGACACATCGGCTTCCATCAGTTCGGCGGCGAGGCCTTCGCGATCGAGCTCCTGGCGCAGGGCCGGAATGGCGTTCTGCGCGATGCTCGAGACCTGGGGCGCCTCGAGGCCGAACGCCACCACCGCATGGCCGCGGCGGGCGAGGCCGAGCGTGATCGCGCGTCCGATGCCGAAGGTGCCCCCGCTGACGAGGACGGTTTTTCGGGGCGCGGTCATTCTGCGGCCTCCCGGCTGCCTGCCGGGGAGCCAAGCAGCTCGTGCCAGCCGCCGCCCTGCATGTAGCTGGACCAGCGGCGGTAGAAGCCGCGCGCGATCTGCTCGGTGACCTGCGTGGAGACATCGCCGCCAAGCGGATGATCGCTCACGTAGGCGCCCATCGACTGCTGATAGTTGAAGGGATAGCGCCGCGCGACCGTGCCGGTGCTCGCCGCGGTGGCATAGAGCCAGTTCTCCATGTCGTCCTGTTCGGTCATGCCGGCCGGGCCGGAGTAGCGCATGTAGTAGTGGCGCAGATAGTCCTTGGCTTCCTGCGGCGCGTCCTTGTCGACCAGGAAGAAGCGCCAGCCTTCGGTCGAGGTCGGGCTGTGTGGATGCCAGGCGCAAAGTCCGCGCGGCTGGCGTCCGTGATAGGAGGTGTTGGGGAAGATCGTGCCGACGAAGGGGAGCAGCCTTGCACCTTCGCCGAGCCGCCGCTTGCGCTCCTCGAAACAGTGTCGGAAGTACTGTTCGAGGATCGGATTGTCGAGGAAGGACTCGGTGTATTCGTTGGCCTCAGGCTGGATCGCGCTGTGCACGCCGTGGCCTCCCGGAAAGCTGATCCAGACGTGCTGCGCCTTCTCCAGTTCGTCGTCGCGGCGGCCCTTCTTGCCGGCCGCAGCGCTCGGCCCGATGCCAATCAGATCGACCGAGCGGTGGCTCGGATTGTGATAGGTGTCGCCGAGGAAATTCTCGGCGGCGAATTTCCAATTGGCGGGAAATACCCATTTGTGGACGCCGATCACCTCGGAGCCGCCCTCGCGGCCGTCGCGGCAGTCGAGCGCCTGGTCGAGATGGATCTTGGCATCGCCGAGATAGGTGATGAAGTCGGGCGCATCCTTGTCCCAGGTCGCCCAGATCGAGCCCTTGTAGTTGCAGAGCTTCGCCACCGAGACCAGCGAGTTGGCCTCGCGGTCGAGCACGCCGTCATAGAGGGTCCGGTGCAGCGGAACGCCCTGCAGCCGGCCGTCGGTGGTGTAGGTCCAGCTGTGATACGGACAGGTGAACAGCGAGGTGTTGCCCTGCTCGTAACGGCAGACCTTCATGCCGCGGTGCCGGCACGAATTGAGGAAGACGTGGATCTCGCCCTTCTTGTCGCGGCAGAGGATGACGGATTCCTCGCCCATCCGCGAGGTGTAGAAGTCGCCGGGATTGGGCACCAGGCTTTCGTGGCCGACCAAAAGCCAGGCGCGGGTGAACACCTTGTCGAGTTCCTGCCGGTAGATATCGGCGTCCACGAAGATCTCGCGGCTGATGAAGCCGCCCTTGACGTCAACCAGCTGATCGAAATCGTTGCGAAGCGGCATCGGCTCCTCCTTGTTCCTGCATGCGCGACCGTGCGTCGCGCCGAATGATGGTGCGTCCTATTTGTCGAGCTTGCAGCCACCCGTTCCCTCGGGACGGAATGCCTTGTCACCGGGAATGACTGCGATCTTCTGGTAGTAGTCCCAGGGATATTTGCTCTCTTCCGGCTTCTTCACGCGGTAGAGCGAGAGGTCGTAGACGACGCGGCCGTCCTTGCGGATGTGCGCGGGGCGGCCGAAGAAATCGACCGGCAGCTTGCGCATCTCGGCATTGACCGCCTTGGCCTCGTCGCTGCCGCCGGCCTCGATCGCCTTCAGATAATGCCGCACGGCGGCGTAGGTCGCGGCCTGCAGCTTGGTCGGCTCGCGTTTCTCGATCTCGATGAAGCGCTTGGCGAAGGCGCGGGTGCCGTCGTCGTCATCCCAGTAATATTGGGACGCGATGTACATGCCCTGCGCATCGCGCAGGCCGATCGAATGGACGTCGGAGATGAAGGTCAGCATGCCGACGATGGTCTGCCCACCCTGTTGCAGACCGAATTCGTGGGTCTGCTTGACCGCGTTGACGGTGTCGGCGCCGGTACCGGCCAGTGCCACCACCTTGGCGCCGGAATTCTGCGCGGCCAGCAGGAAGGACGAGAAGTCGGTGGTGTTGAAGGGATAGCGCACCGCGCCGACGACCTTGCCGCCGGCATCGGTCACCGCGCGCGAGGCATCCTTCACCATTGCGGTGCCGAACGAATAATCGACCGCGACGAAGAACCATTCCTTGCCGACGCGGCGGCTCAGCTCGCCGACCAGGCCAGCCGACAGCGCGTAGGTGTCATCGGCCCAATGCGTGATGACGGGCGAGCATTTGTCGCCGGTCAAATCGGAGGTCGCGGCGCCCGAGACCAGCGCGGTCCGGTTGCTCTGCGTCGCGAGCCCGGCGACGGCGAGGCCGACCGAGCTCACCGCAAGATCGGTCACCGCGTCGACATGCTCGACGTCGAACCATTGCCGCGCGATCCCGACCGCGACGTCGGGCTTGTTCTGGTGATCGGCCGAGATGATCTCGATCGGCTTGCCCAGCACCTTGTTGTGAAAATCCGCAGCGGCAAGCCTGGCGGCGGTCACCGAGCCCGGCCCGCCGAGATCGCGGCCGCTGCCGTAATCGCCGAGGACCGCAATCCGCACCACGCCGTCGGAGATGCCCGAGCCATCAGGCGCGGCATGCGCGAGCGACGTCGAGAGCATCAGCGCGGCGATCACGGACCATCTGCGCGTGGCGTCAGTCTGAAGCAATGCCAATCCTCCCGTCATTTTGATGTGTCCATCTAGTGGACATCATTCTCATAATATGAGATAGTATCCATGCAGGCCGATCGGTCAAGTGCGCCGGATGCAGCGCGCCCTGTCGAATTTGCGGATGTGGACGGATGGCGAAGAAATCGAAGGCGGAAGCTCACGACGCGGAGCAGGGGGTGTCAGGCGTGCGCGCGGTCGACCGCGCGATCGCGATCCTGCAATGCTTCACGCCCGATCAGCCGGCGATGAGCGTGATCGAGATCCAGAAGCGCGTCGGGCTGAGCCGGCCGACGCTCTACCGTCTGCTGCAGACGCTGGCGCAGCGCGACTTGATTCAGGCCGAAGGCGACCCGCAGCGCTTTCGGCTGTCCCACGGCGTGATGAAGCTGTCCCATGTCTGGCTGACGGGGCTCGAGGTCGTCGTGATTGCACGCCCGGTTGTCGAAGGCCTGCGCGAGGCGACCGGCGAGACCGCCGCGCTGTTCCGCGTGCAGGAGGATCGCGGCATCTGCATCCTCGAATGCCAGAGCCGTCACGTGCTCTCGATCAGCCGCGGCGTCGGGGACAGTTTGAGCCTGACCCGGGGCTCGACCGGCAAGGCGATGCTGGCCTTCATGGACCCGGCGCGGCAGGCCGAGCTCCTCGCCACCATACCTGAGAGCGCCGACCGTGCGCGGCTGGAGGAGGCCCTGGCATTTGCGCGGCGCAACGGCTACGCGACCAGCCACAGCGAAATCTTCGCCGGCACGGTCGCGGTCTCCGCACCCTGCTTCGATCACCGCGGCGACGTCGTTGGTTCGGTCGGCCTCTACGGACCGGGCGCGCGCATCGACGAGCAGAAGCTGCTGGAATTTTCCAGGCTGGTGCGCGAGGCCGGCCGGCAGATTTCAGTTCTGCTGGGATTTCAGGGGGGCGACCCGGTTGCTCCCGAACGCGCGTGATTCGATCGGGCTGCGGCGCTCAGCCCTGCCCTTATGCCGCGCGAGCCGCGGCATCGCAGGGACGGCGGCGCCGGTAAGCTCTGCAAAGGAACCCGGAGGCTTCCTTGGGGAACCCGGCGCGGCGTCGGGCTAGACCTGCCGCGGTCCCGGGTGGTGGTGGGCGCATCAGGCAGACGTTAACGAATCTTCACGATCATGCGAGCTGTCTGGCTTTTGGCAGTGTCCGGCCAGATCGACACGCGTCTCGAATTCGGTCACAACTAACGCGATAGTTACGCATTCTATTGCTGGATTCGCCGCGACGGGACGCGCGCAACCTCGCCAGGACAGGCCTGGCCGACAGCAATCGCACCGCGTCAAGATTTGCGAAGGAATTCCATGACGGCAAGCTGGGTCAATTCCCTCGTCGACAGCGGCATCAAGTCCGACATGCTCAACTTTGCTGCGGACGGCGTCTTCACCGACGCTGAAGCCATCCAGTTGCTGGCGGATGTCGCCAATCGCGGGAGTGTCACCGCGAATGAGCTGAACTCGCTGCAGCTGATTGCGGCCAATCTGAACAGCGGTCTCTACACGTCGGACTATGTCTCCCATCTTTTCAACCAGCTCGTTGATGGCAATCCGGCGAACGCCACCTGGACAGGGGGCGGCACTGCTCACATCACGCTCGGCAATCTGCAGGTCGGCACGACGTCGACGCAGATGTCTGAACTGATCGGAAAGTGGTTTCAGGGGACCGATCTTCCGGATCCGACTTTGCCGCCCGATGCAGGCGGGAGCGGCTGGACGTTGCAGGGCTACAGCGCGGTTGTCGGGCCGTTGTATTCTTCGGCGGGCGCGGCCACCGTCAACGACATCTGTCAGGGCGCAGACGGCGATTGCGAGTTGATGTCGGGATTGATCGACGTCGTCGTCTTCCATCCCCAGGTCATGAGTTCCATGATCGTCGACAATGGAAACGGCACCTATGGCGTGCGCTTCTATGTCAATGGTCAGGAGACATGGGAAACCGTCAATGACGAGTTTCCGGTCGTCAGTGGCACCGAACTTGACTATGGCCACAACTACAATGAGCAGCCCACTGCAATGTGGGTCGCGCTGGTGGAGAAGGCCTACGCGCAGCTCAGCGCAACGGGCCAGATCGGGCACCCGGCGGTCAACAGCTACAACAATATCTCCGCTGATCCCCCGACGGACGTCTTCGAGAATCTGACCGACGCGACGAGCGTCGACTATTATATGAGCAGCGCGTCCAATTGGTACAGCAACAAGTCCGTCTATATCGCAGCGCTCTCCAACCACGACGACGTCATCCTCGAGATTCCCTCAACGTCTCCGTACACGTATGACAGCGCCGGAAATATCCAGCTGGTCCCGGACCATGCGTTCGGTGTCGTCGGCTATGACAGCGCGACGGGCAATTTCATCGTTCGTAACCCATGGGGAAACAGCTATTCCGGCCAGAACTGGGATGTGCAGTTTGAAGTCTCGCTGACCCAGATCGCGAGCGAGGGCGGCGACTTCGTGATCGACAATTCCGGCGCCGTCGACGTCGCGCCCACGGTCGTCGCATCCAATGTAACCGGCCGCGTGCAAACCTCGGTCGCAGCGTCGTCGATGTTCTATACGACGGGCGGTACCCTGCCCATCATCGAATATGCGCTTTGGGACTCCACGGGCAACGGCCACTTCACCGTGGGTGGGGTGGCGCAGGCGAACGGGGTCGAGATCGACGTCGCTGCTTCCCAGTGGTCCAGCATTGCCTATCAGTTCGGTCCCGCGAGCGACCAGCTGTGGGTGGAGGCATTCAACGGCGTATTCTGGAGCGGCTGGAGCGAATTCACGGCAACCCCGGAAGGGCCCGTGATGACCGTCGCAAATGTGGCGGCAACGCACGGCCAGAGCTTTGCCGCGTCGTCGCTGTTCAGCTATTACGACCCGTTCGGACTCGCAGCCACCGAATACGATGTCTGGGACAGCGGCGCCGGTGGTGGCCACTTCGTCCTGAACGGGGTGGCACTGGCCGCCAATCAGAACAACTACATCACGGCGGCGCAGCTATCGTCATTGACCTATCAATCCGGCTCCGGCGCGGACACGCTGTGGATCCGGGCCAACGACAGCACGGTGTGGGGACAGTGGTCGAGCGCTTTCACCGTCACCGGGCCGGTCGACAGCGGGCCCGTCGAGGCGGTGTCGAACATCGTCGCGGCCCACGGTCAAAGCTATGCGGCCTCGTCGTTGTTCAGCTACAGCGATCCGTTCAACAGTCCTGCAACGCAATATGACGTCTGGGACAAGGGAACAGGTGGTGGACATTTCGTTCTGAACGGGGTGGCGCTTCCCGCCAACCAGGACAACTACATCACGTCCGCCCAGTTGGCCTCGTTGAGCTATCAATCCGGTTCCGGCGTCGACACGCTCTGGATCCGTGCCAATGACGGCACCGTGTGGGGGGCGTGGTCGAGCCCCTTCACCGTCAATGCGCCGGTCGACAGCGGTCCCGTCGAAGCGGTGTCGAACATTGTCGCGGCTCATGGCCAGAGCTATGCAGCCTCGTCCTTGTTCAGCTACAGCGATCCGTTCAACAGTCCTGCAACGCAATATGACGTCTGGGATAGCGGTACCGTCGGCGGGAGCTTCGTTCTGAACGGCGTGGCACTGCCGGCCAATCAGGATAATTACATCACGGCCGCGCAGCTGTCGTCATTGACCTATCAGTCCGGCTCGGGGACCGACACGCTCTGGATTCGCGCCAATGACGGCACGGTGTGGGGAGCGTGGTCGAACGCCTTCACCGTCAATGCGCCGGTCGACAGCGGGCCCGTTGAGGCGGTGTCGAACATCGTCGCGGCCCACGGTCAAAGCTATGCGGCCTCCTCGCTGTTCAGCTATAGCGATCCGTTCAACAGCGCCGCGACCGAGTACGATGTCTGGGATACCGGCACCGTCGGGGGGAGCTTCGTTCTGAACGGCGTGGCACTGCCGTCCAATCAGCACAACTACGTCTCGGCCGCCCAGCTGGCGTCGCTGACCTATCAATCTGGCTCCGGCATCGACACGCTTTGGGTCCGCGCCAACGACGGCACGGTGTGGGGGGCGTGGTCGAGCGCCTTCACCGTCACTGCGCCGGTCGACAGCGGACCTGTCGAAGCGGTGTCGAGCATCGTTGCGACACACGGTCAAAGCTATGCGGCTTCCGCGCTGTTCACCTACAGCGATCCGTTTGGCAGCGCTGCGACCCAATATGACGTCTGGGACACGGGCACAGGTGGCGGCCACTTTGTCTTGGGCGGGGTGGCGCTCGCGCCGAACCAAGACAATTACGTCACGGCAGCCCAGCTGGCGTCGCTGAGCTATCAATCCGGCTCGGGCGCGGACACGCTATGGGTCCGCGCCAACGACGGCACCGTCTGGGGAGCGTGGTCAAGTGCCTTCACCGTGACTGCGCCGGTGGACACAGGTCCGGTGGTGACCCCGACCAATTCAAACACGCTGTCCGTTCAAGGCCAGACGTTCTCGGTGTCCTCGCTCTTCAGCTATTCGGATCCGTTCGGCAGCTCCGCGACATCCTATGATGTCTGGAACAGCGGAGGCGGCAACGGCTACTTCACGCTGAACGGCGTTGCGCTCGGGGCCAACCAGGACAACGTCGTCGCAGCCTCGCAGCTCTCCCAACTCGCGTATCACGTCGGATCGGGCACCGACACGCTCTGGATCAAGGCCAATGACGGGACCGTCTGGGGCGCCTGGTCCAGCGCCTTCACGATCAGCGATCCCTCGATCATTCCGGCCGGGCAGACCCTCGAGCTTGCGTCGGCGAGCTCGGCGCAAATCTCCTTTGCATCAAGCTCCGGGACATTGAAGCTCGATGACCCCACGGGTTTCTCCGGCACCGTCGCCGGCATGACGGGAGCTGATGCGATCGATTTCGCCAACATCGATTTTGCGGCTGGGCAAACCGTGGGCTTTGCCGGCAACAGCGCGGGCGGATCGCTCTCGGTCTCGGACGGCGTCCACGCCGCCAGCATCGCCTTGCTCGGAAACTACATGGCTTCCACCTTCGTCGCCGCGAGCGATGGACATGGCGGCACGAGCATCACGGTGCATCCGGATCAGGTCGCAACGCTCGCGCCGCCGCAACATGCCTGAGCGGCGCGGCTGCGCTGGCGCTTGGTTGCCTGCCTACGCCGGCGTGCCCATCGCGTAGGGTTTGAGCACCGCATAGAGGAAGTCGTGGGTCGGGGTCGGCACGCCGAGCTTGCGGCCGAGCTCGACCACCTTGCCGCTCAGCCAGGGCAGTTCGAGCCGGTTGCCGCGCTCGAGATCGAGCGCCATCGAGGCTTTCATCGCCGGCGGTGCGTGCCCGATGAAGTCGAGCACCTTCGCAAGCGGGTCCGGAGGCAGCTTGATGCCGCTGGCGTGGGCGATGGCGATGATCTCCTCGCAGGCCGAGACGAAGTACGGGCGCAGGTCGGGATCGTCACGCAGCCGGCCGATCGGCTGGCGTGTGACCGCGGTCATGCCGGCATTGGTGGCGAGGCCGACGAACTTCATCCACAGTTCGGTGTTGATCTGCTCGCTCAGCGTGGCATCGAAGCCGGCCTTCAGGCAGAGCTCGAGCAGCGCCTTGCCGCGCGGCGTGATGCGGCCGTCGAGCTCGCCGAAGATCATCCGCATGAAGGTGCCGACCTGGTTGATCACGCCGGGCTTGATGATCGAGGCGGAGATCTGCGCCACGCCGCCCATCACGGCGTTGCGGCCCAGGATCGGGATCAGCCGGTCGGGCGCATCGATGCCGTTCTGCAGCGGGATCACGGCGGTGTCGGGACCGACCATCGGCTTGATGTGCTCGCCGGCGCTCTCGACGTCCCACAGCTTGACGCAGAACAGCACGATATCGACCGGGCCGACGCTCGCGGGGTCGTCGGTCGCCTGGGTCGGGACGAGGTGGGTTTCGCCGCGGCCGCCCTGAACCTTCAGGCCTTCGCTGCGCATGGCGGCGAGGTGCGCGCCGCGCGCGATAAAGGTGACGTCGGCGCCGGCATGCGCCAGCGCCGCACCAAAACCGCCCCCGACGCCTCCGGCGCCCACCACTGCGATCCGCATGATTGTCTCCTTGTGCAACGCTTTGGCCTGCAGCCTCGACGAAGTCGATGCGATGCGCAACCCCGGTTGCGCAGCGCGTAACACGGTTGCGCCGTGCGCAACCCGGCCTGTCTGAAAACTGCGTGACCGCGGCCTGCGTCTTCTTCCTGCGTTGAACTTGCCCGAGCGAACCGCTAAGCCATTTGCCTGATGTTCAGGAGGAATGCGTGGCGATGACGGAGCCGACGGCGGTCGCGCTTGACGGTGCGACGGTGGCGTTTCGGTTGGCGGATGGACGCGTCTATACCGCGGTCGAGCAGGCCAATCTTGCGGTTGATCATGGCGAATTCGTCGCCATTGTCGGCCCGACCGGATGCGGAAAGTCGACGCTGCTCAACGTCGCCGCGGGGCTGTTGAAGCCCGCGGCCGGGTCGGCGCGGATCTTCGACAAGCCGCTCAGTGGCCTCAACCGCGATGCCGGCTATCTGTTTCAGGCCGACGCGCTGTTCCCGTGGAAGACCGCGATCGACAATGTCGCGATCGGGCTCGAGATCCGGGGCACGCCGCGCACCGATGCGCTGGCGCGCGCGCAGCAATGGCTGACCTCGGTCGGGCTCGGCGCCTTCGCGGGCCGCTATCCGCACATGCTGTCGGGCGGCCAGCGCAAGCGCGTCGCGCTGGCGCAGGTCCTGATCCGCGATCCGAAGATCCTCTTGATGGACGAGCCGTTCGGCCCGCTCGACGCCCAGACACGGCAGATCATGGGCAATCTGCTGCTGGAATTGTGGACCGCCGATCGCAAGGCGGTGCTGTTCGTCACCCACGATCTCGAGGAGGCGATCGCGCTTGCCGACCGCGTCGTGATCATGTCGGCCGGCCCTTCCGCGCGCATCATCGGCGACTGGCGCATCACGCTGCCGCGGCCGCGCGATATCGCCGAAATCCGGATGGAGAAGGATTTCCATGCCCTGCACCGCGAGATCTGGGGCGTGCTGAAGGACGAGGTGATGAAGGGCTATGTGCAGTCGACGCAGGCGGGAGCCGCCTGATGTCGCGCGTCACGTTGCTCTCCCTGCAGGTCCTGGTCGCGGTCGTCACGCTGGCGCTGTGGCAGTTCTTCTCCACCGTGCCCGTGTTCGGCAAGGTGCTGCTGCCGCCGTTCTTCTTCTCCAATCCGGTCGACGTCTTCAGCCAGATCGTCAAATGGTTCTCGACCGGGGTGATCTGGAAGCATCTGGCGATCACGCTGTGGGAATCGATCCTGGCCTTCGTGATCGGTTCGGCAGGCGGCATCCTGGTCGGCTTCTGGTTCGCGCGGCAGCCGCGCGTCGCCGCGGTGTTCGATCCCTATGTGAAAATGGTCAACGCGCTGCCGCGCGTGGTGCTGGCGCCGATCTTCGCGCTGTGGTTCGGGCTCGGCGTCTGGTCCAAGGTCGCGCTCGGCGTGACCTTGGTGTTCTTCATCGTGTTCTTCAACGTCTACCAGGGCGTCAAGGAAGTGCCGACCACCGTGCTCGACAACGGCCGCATGCTCGGCATGAACGAGCGACAGCTGATGCGCCACGTCTACTGGCCCTCGGCGCTGTCGTGGATGTTCTCCTCGCTGCACACCTCGGTCGGCTTTGCGGTTGTCGGCGCGGTGGTCGGCGAATATCTCGGCTCCGCGGCCGGTCTCGGTTACCTGATCCAGCAGGCCGAAGGCGTGTTCGACGTCGCCGGCGTGTTCGCCGGCATGTTCGTGCTGTCGGCCTTCGTCATCCTGATCGACATGGCGGTGACGATGGTCGAGAAGCGGCTGCTGGTCTGGCGACCGACGGCGGTGGCGCGGGATTAGGGCACTGCCGGCGCGGCATCCATCAGCCCGCGGATCTTCTCCGTCACCTCCGGGTCGACAGGATTGTAGACGATCATGCTGAGGTCGGACCGGCCGTCGACGGCGAACGCCGAATATTCGAACTTGACCGGGCCGAGGATCGGATGGCGGAGCTGCTTGACGCCCTCGCCATGGGTTCGCACGTCGTTGTCGCGCCACAGCGCCGCGAATTCCGGGCTGAGCCGGCAGAGTTCATCGACGAAGGGTTGCACCTCGGCGGCAGCTCCAGCGCGCATCGCGTCGACCCTGAAGGCGCCGACGACGAAGCGCGCCACGCTAGCCCAGTCGTGCTGCGCGGCGCGGACGCGCGGATCGAGGAACATGAAGCGCAGCACGTTGCGTTCGCCCGGCGGCAGCGATCCGTAGTCCGTCAGCATCACGGTCGCCGCCCGGTTCCAGGCGACGATGTCCCAGGTCGCGGTCCTGATCACGGCGGGGCTCGGCAGCAACGCGTCGAGCACGCGCTGCAGCCGCGGCGAGACGCCTTCGTTCTTCTGGTAGCGCACCTCGGGCGTGCGGCCGAGGCCGAGCAGGAACAGATGCTCGCGTTCGACATCGGTCAGCATCAGCGCCCGCGCGATGCGGTCCAGCACATCGGCCGACGGCGCACCGCCGCGGCCCTGTTCGAGCCAGGTGTACCAGGTCGCCGAGATGTTGGCGCGCTGCGCCACTTCCTCGCGGCGCAGGCCTGGCGTGCGCCGCCGTTCCGGCGGAAAGCCGAACGTTGCCGGATCGAGCTTGCTGCGGCGGTCCTTGAGATAGGCGCCGAGCAGGTTCTCATGCGCGAGCGGTTCGCTCATCCTGTTAGCCGTTATACCATGATAAGGTCACTACTTTAACAGGATAACGCGCTGGGCCAGATTTGTCTCCAGTGAAACCTGGAGACTTTGCTGATGCGTGTGTTTGTCACTGGTGCCACCGGATTTATCGGCACTCCTGTCGTCAAGGACCTGATCGCCGCCGGACATCAGGTTCTAGGCTTGGCCCGTTCGGACGAGGGGGCAAACGCGATCTCTGCCCTTGGTGCGGAGGTTCTTCGCGGCTCGCTTGAGGACCTCGATGGTTTGCGCAAGGGGGCGACCGCTTCGGATGCTGTCGTTCACCTCGGCTTCGTTCACGACTGGTCCAATTTCGCGAAGAGCTGCGAGATCGACCGCCGCGCCATCGAAGCCCTGGGTTCTGTTCTGGCTGGATCGGACAGGCCACTGATCGTAACCGGCGGCCTGGCGGGATTGGCCAAGCCCGGCCAGACCGCGACTGAGGACCAAACGATATCGCCGGATTTCCCGTTTCCCCGCGTGTCGGAACAGACGGCCTTGGCGTTGAAGGGCGTCCGCGCGTCGGCCATGCGTCTTCCCCAGGTCCACGATCCCGTCAGACAGGGTCTCATCACCCCCTTGATCGCGGTGTATCGCGAAAAGGGCGCGTGCGCCTATGTCAGCGACGGGCAAAATCGCTGGCCGGCGGCGCATGTTCTCGATGTGGCGCGTCTCTATCGGCTGGCCGTCGAAAAGGCTGAGCCGAACGCGAGGTATCACGCCGTCGCGGAAGAAGGGGTCTCGATGCGCGATATTGCCGAAACGATCGGTCGGCGCCTGAAGCTGCCGGTCAAATCCATACCCCCGGAAGAGGCGCAAGCCTTCTTTGGTTGGCTGGGCACGTTCGCGGCCTATGACATGGCGGCCTCCAGCGAGCAGACGCGCAGGAAGCTTGGGTGGCAGCCGACCGGGCCGGGGTTGATTGCCGATCTCGAACGGCTGGTCTATTCCGCGTGATAAGGCGCAGCGCAGGTGGATGCGCAGGGTGGGTGAGCCGAAGACGGATTGCGGCTTCGCCTAACCACTCTACGCAGCCGACTACAGCGGGAAGCACCGCATGTAGGCCGCGAACAGCTTCTCATCGCTGGAGCTCACCAGCCCTGAGGCAATCGCGTCGGCCAGCTCCAGGTCGCGGTTCTGGATGCGCAGCCATGCCTGGGTGTCGGCGGTGATGGTCAAAGCCGCATCGCCGACATGACGCCCCGGCACCACCTGCAGCTCCTTGCCCTTGATCACGACCGTCATGTCCAGCGTACTTGCGCCGGTGAAGCGCAGATGCGTCGTGAAATCGAGGCCGCGTGCCCGGCCGCGCTGAAACCCGAGCGAGAGCGAAAAGATGTAGGACTGGATGCTGCCGGTGTGGCGGCCGGACGTGACGTGCTGGACTTTCTTGTGCGGAAAGCGTCGCGTCACCGTATCCTCGGCATCGGTATCCGGGATCACATAGACGAATTCGTCCTTGTCGATCAGCGGCTGCACCACCTCGGTGAAATGCGCGTCGCGATCGCTGAGGAAGGGGCCGATCACGTCTTCGCCGGCCGGGCAGGCCGAGATGCAATAGGCCGCCTTGTAGCCCGGCTTGAACGACAGCGATTGCCAGATGTTCAGCGTCTCGGTGCGCGGCACGCGGGCGCGATAATCCCTGGCGTCCTTGGAATCCGCGACCTTCTCCACCCACTGCGTGAAGTTGCCGAGGAAGTCGTGATAATTGTGGGTGTGGCAGGACAGGAAATCGAAGCCGCCGTCCGGCTTGATGGCGCCGACCGGGCAGGCGGCGACGCACAGCTTGCACTCCAGGCACGGATTGTAGTCGATCGGATGGTCATAGGCGTCCACCTCGGATCCGAGCAGGACGGTGCCGAGCAGAACGAAGCTGCCGAATTTCGGGTGGATGATGCTGCGATGAATTCCCATCCGCCCGAGCCCGGCTTCGACCGCGATCGGCTTGTGCTGCACCATCATGATCCGCGGCAGGTCCATCTCCATCGGGAAGGCCGCGACCGAATTGCAGGCCGGGATGCCGTGCTCGTCGAGCGCGCGAACGATGGCGCGCGCGGTTTCGTTGACGTGGTCGTAGGTGCCGTGGAATTCCTCGTTGGCGACCGAGCGTGACGGCGAGCGCACCGGCTCGCGGTTCATGTGGCACACGATCGCAAGCAGCGAACGCGTCCGGCCGTAGACCTTGCGGATGAAGTCGCGTTGCGGCGCGATGGCGGCGCGGTCGAATTCGATGATGCCGACGTCATCGGCGCCGCACTCGCGTGCGATCCGCTTCAGAAGTTCCGCAGAGATCGGAGTCTCGTGAACGGGGTGGCTGCTGCGCGCGCGCACCGCCCTGACCGTGGGGTGATCGTCCAGGCTCATCGTGCTGCCTCTATGAAATGACGATCATAATATTATGGAATGAGCGGATGCGAAGCAAGTGAATTATCTGTCAGTCGTCATGTAATGGAACTGCTGCTGAGGTGACAGATCCGCGTATGCCTGGAGAACGCTTTGCACGCGCGCAACGATCTTAGCTCCGTCATCCTGAGGTGCGAGCGGAGCGAGCCTCGAAGGATGAATCGGCCACAGTCGGGCCGTCGACCCTTCGAGACGGCCGCTTCGCGGCCTCCTCAGGGTGACGGTGCTTGTATGGTTCGAGCCTTCTCGCGATGACGGCGGACGAAGCCGTCCTCAATCCAGCAGCTTGGTATCGTCAGGCGCCTGCGGCGGCGTCTTGATCGCGATGGCCTTGATGGCGCGGCCGTTCGGCTTGGTGCCGCCATGCGGCGTGCCCTTCGGGATCACGATCAGATCGCCCGGCTTGACCGTCACTTCCTTGTCGCCGAGCCAGACCGTGCCGGTGCCCTCGAGCACGAATTGCATCTCGTTGGTGTTGGGGTGCATGTGCTTCGGCACATTGCCGTCCTGGATCGAGACGGTGGCGCCGTCGGCCGAGACGAACGTCTTGGAGCGGAAGCCGACCTTGTTGGCGTCGCCGAGCTTGTCGCCCTCCATCTCGCCGGTGTGGATGATTTGCGCGGTGATGCTCTCGGCGGCGAGCGCCGGCCGCAGCAAATGGGTAACGCCGCAGCCGGCGGCAAAGGCAGTGGCAATCGACAGCGCGGTTGCAAGACGATTCATGAAGACCTCCCTTGATGTTTCCCTTGAAATATTCTTGGTGCCTGTTCGGCGTTTTCCTGTATCCGCGATGCTATGCCGTGGCCGCGGGCTTGACCAGTTACCGGAAAGTCGCCTTCTCAAGCTGGGCTTGCTCCTCTATCGTGCCGGCCAGTCGAACGGAGGACGTCATGAACAAACTGCTGGGCAAGCTTGCCGGAACGCTGCTGGCGCTGACCCTCTCCACGGGGCTCGCCGCGGCGCAAAGCAAGATCACCATCGCGGTCGGGGGCGGCGCCTGCCTGTGCTATCTGCCCACCGTGCTGGCCAAGCAGCTTGGCGAATATGACAAGGCCGGGCTTGCGGTCGAACTGGTCGATCTCAAGGGCGGCTCGGATGCGCTCAAAGCCGTGCTCGGCGGCAGCGCCGACGTCGTCTCCGGCTATTTCGACCACTGCGTCAATCTCGCGGCCAAGAAGCAGGAGCTGCAGGCCTTCGTGGTCTACGACCGTTATCCCGGCCTCGTGCTGGTGGTCTCGCCCAAGCACACCGGCGAGATTAACTCGGTCAAGGATCTCGCCGGCAAGAAGGTCGGGGTCAGCGCGCCGGGCTCTTCGACCGACTTCTTCCTGAAATACATGCTGAAGAAGAACGGCCTCGACCCCCAAGGCACCGCTGTGATCGGCGTCGGCCTCGGCGCGACGGCAGTCGCGGCGATGGAGCAGGGCCAGATCGACGCTGCCGTGATGCTCGATCCCGCCGTCACCGTGCTGCAGGGCAGCCATTCCGACCTCAAGATCCTGAGCGACACCCGCACCCAGCACGACACGCTTGCGGTGTTCGGCGGCGAATATCCCGGTGGCGCGCTCTATTCGACCACGGCCTGGGTCAACGGCCACGAGAAGGAGGTGCAGGCGCTGACCAATGCCATCATGGCAACGCTGGCCTGGATCCATTCGCACACCGCCGAAGACATCATGGCCAAGATGCCGGACGAGATCGTCGGCAAGGACAGGGCGCAGTATCTCGCCGCGCTGAAGAACACGATCCCGATGTATTCGGAGACCGGCAAGATGGATCCCAAGGGCGCCGAAGCCGTGCTTGCCGTGTTCAGCGAGGGCTCGCCCGAGGTCGCGAAGGCCGGCATCGACGTCACCAAGACCTACACCAACAAGTTCGTCGATCAGGTCAAGAAGACGACCGGAAGCGCGAAGTAAGCATACGTGCCCGACATGCAGTCTCCGCTGATTTGTCGCGTCACCACGCTCGACCTCGCATTACAGCGGCGTCCCTGGCCGTTCGCGGACCAGCGGCGCGGCGAGATCGACGCACATTTCGCCGAGCAGCAGCGGCTCAACCCGAACCTGTGGAACGGCCGCGTCCTGCTCGGGCGCGATCCGGTGTTTGCCGGCGAGCGGCTCAGCGCGAGCTATTTCGAGACCGATTTCGCAAGCTTCCTCGCCTGGCGCGACTGGGGCTTTCCCGACAAGGAAGTCTTCAACGGCTTCGGCATGGGCGCGCTGCTCTCGAGCGACGGCGCCTTCGTGTGCGGCGTGATGGGCGAGCAGACCGCGAATGCCGGACGGATCTATTTTCCCTCCGGTACGCCCGATCTCGACGACATCAGCGGCGAGAGCGTCGATATCGCCGGCAGCGTGATGCGCGAGCTCGAGGAAGAGACCGGGCTTGCCACAGCAGATTGCCGCGCGGATGCCGATTGGCACTGCATCTACACCGGGGTTGCGCTCGCGATGATGCAGATCCTGCGCGTCGACATGTCCGCTGACGCGCTGCGTGCGCGGATCGAATCCAATCTCGCGCGTCAGAAGAATCCGGAGCTCGCCGGCATCCATCTGGTGCGCAGCCGCGCCGATCTCAATGCCCAGATGCCGCGCTTTGTCACCGCGTTCATCGAAACGCAGCTGCCGGCGTAGCGCGTACGCATGAAAGTGCAGCTTCCGGGGAAAAACGATGTTGCCAGAATCGGCCTGTCATCAACGGCTCTTGAGCCCAAGCGGACTTGGCGCGGCTAGGAGGCATTCCAGCTGCTGTGGTAACCTGTCTTTGTGCAAATGTCGGGCCTCCGAGGCATAAATATGATTGGTTTGATCGCGCGGACCTGTGCCTTGGCTGCTCTCGCATTGCTATCAACGGTCGTTACCGGGCAGGGCGCGGGCACGAGCGTCACACAACCAATAAGCAGATTTGACAATTGGACGGTTGAGGAAAACAAAACCCTTCCGAAGTTTCAGGAAAACTTCCCTGACAGTGTTCGGGCGATCGGAAGTTCGACTGTTCCGGGAATTTCAATTGAATTGCGTTGCTTAACGAGGAGCGTTGATCCTGACATCTCCACATATGCGATAAATGTTCATCTAGGCAGCGTGAATACGCCAAAGACATTCGAGGTTGTTCTCTCGTCCGGCTCAGCCCAGTTCAAGGTCTTGATGCTGACGCTTCCCGGTCGACAAAGTTACTCTCTGAAATTGCACTCGGACACGTTTCAAGACGTTTTTCGATCGTTCGCCGCCGACCACGACCTGGGTCTTTCTTTCGTTTCTTCGTCTGGCCAGT
>DASVOL010000469.1:0-39855 GCA_036383375.1 Bradyrhizobium sp.
GCGTGCGGCGGCAATCGCTGGGCCGCGACCTTCGCCGATACGTTCCGCTATCTCGATCAACTCGGCCGGCTCGCCAAGGCGGGCGTTCAGGTGGTGATGCACAACACGCTTGCCGCGAGCGACTACGGGCTGCTCGACGAACGAACCCATCTGCCGCGGCCGGACTACTGGGCTGCGCTGCTGTGGCGACGGCTGATGGGGACCACCGTGCTCGATGCCGGCGTTCCCGAGCAACCCGGTCTCCACGTCTATGCGCATTGCGCGCGCGACGTGCCTGATGGAATGACCCTGCTCGTCATCAACAATGACCGGCGGATGCGGCGCAAGCTGACGCTGCCGGTCGCCTCGCAACGCTACACATTGGCGAGCGAAGGGCTTGTCGACGGCAATGTTCAGCTCAACGGCAACACGCTTGTGCTTGGCGCTTCCGACCAGATGCCCGCTCTGAACGGCGAGCCAGCCTCGGCGGGAGCGATCGTTTTCGCTCCCGCAACGATCACGTTCCTGACCATTGCCAATGCAGGCAACGCCAACTGCCGGTAGCGACCGGGCCGCGCCTACGCCGCGTCGCGGCTGCTATCGGTGGGCTCCGCGGGACGCGCCACCAGATGGCCGAGCATGATCGCCGTCATCAGCCGCTCCATCTCGAGCCATGCAGTGACGTGCGACATGGTCGGCCGGCCACCGAGCGCGAGCCGATTGACGTCGTCGACCGCGGTCAATCCGCGCGGATAGAACTCGCGGAAGATCACGCGCTCGGCGAGGCCGTCGACCAGGCGGAAATTCAGCGTCTTCGACAATTCGCTGAGCGCTTCGCCGACCAAGCGCTTGTTGCGTGAACCGATCGTCGAGAGGCGGTTGCGCAGCACCACCCACTCGAATGCCGGCTGATCGTGCGCGCTGCGCTGGCGCCGCGCTTCCTCCACCATGTTCGAATAGTGGCTGATGCCGGTCACCTTGAAGTCGTTCGGATCGACGGTGCCGAGCACGTCGAAGTCGAGGAAGCTGTCGTTCAGCGGCGTAATCAGCGTGTTCGCCAGCGAATGCGTGAAGGTCGTCAGATAGGTGTCGTGGCCGGGGCAGTCGATGACGACGAAATCGTGCGACCGGCTGAGCCGCTCGACAATCTCGGCAAGCGCGCTGCGGCCGAGCGTCTCGACCTCGCTGCTTCTGCCGCTGACCGTCTCGAAGCACATATGCGCCGGGATACCGAGATCCAGCGAGGTTTCCCGCGCCCAGTCCCGCCGGTTATCGACGTAGTGCGTCAGCGACTTCTGCTTGTTGTCGAGATCGATGGTGGCGACACGCTGACCCGCCTTGATCAGCGCGATGGCGACGTGCATGGCAATTGTCGACTTGCCCGAGCCGCCCTTGTTATTTCCGACTACAATTACTCGTGCGTTTGTCATGGGAATCCATACCGGACGCTTGAGTGAAAGCTGGACGAAATAGAATTTAATGAATGGATTCGAATCTCCCTGATTCGACGAATCTCGACAAGAGTCGTCGCGCGATCATCGTGATCGAAATTGATGCGGCTGCGACAACATTGTCACAACCGCAATCCGGGCACGTATCGTGAACGCAACCAGCGCCGCCGAGACGAGCGCTCCGAGGATTAGCACCCCGGGGACTAGCGTCCCTGGAACACGGCGGCGCGGCGCTCGACGAATGACTTGATGCCCTCGGCCGCATCTGAGGTGTTGAGCACGCGTTCGCGGATCTGCGGGATGATCGCAATCGCCGCCTGCTCGCCGGCTTCGATGAACTTGCGGCCCGCTTCCTTCGTCACCTGGATTCCGAGCGGCGCGTTGCGCGCGATGATCTCCGCAAGCGCCATCGCGCGCTCGATCTGCTGACCGGCCGGCACGACTTCCTGCACGAGACCGATCCGGTGCGCTTCCGCCGCAGTGAACTCGTCGCACAGCAAGAGGTGATACATCGCATCGCCCCACCCGGCGCGGCTGATGTAGCGGAAATGCGCGCCGGCCAGCGGCGCGATGCCGCGCTTGGCTTCCATCTGGCAGAAACGGCTGTCGTCCGCGGCAATGACGATATCGCCGGCCAGCATCATCTCGATGCCGACGGTGAACACGATGCCCTGCACCGCCGTGATGATCGGCTTCCGGCACCGCTTCGACAATCCGAAGGGATCGACGTTGCCCTCCGGCAACGGCTTGCGGCTCGCGGTCGGACCGAAGAATTTCGGCATGTCGAGACCCGCGGTGAAACTGCCGCCGGCGGCACACAGCACGCCGACCCAGAGGCCGTCGTCATTGTCGAGCAGCGTCAGCGCGTCGGACAGCTCAGCCATCATCTCCGGGCTGAAGGCATTCTTCTTCGCGGGATTGTCGATGATGATCTTCAGGATGTGATCATGCCGCTCGTGGCGGACCCGCCCTTCGCTCGCGCTGCCGGACATCTGTTGCTCCCTGTTTTGTGACTGAATTTTTCTGGATGATGCTTGTCATCCAGAAGCATGATGGTCATAATCCAGATGGAGAGTCAAACAGGGGCATTGCGAAATGGGTCATTCCCAGGCCGACAAGGCCAGGAGCCGGGAGCGCATTCTGAACGAGGCGGCGACGCAGATCCGCGACAAGGGGCTCGACGCGCTCAGCATCGGCAGCCTGATGCAGCAGGTGAAGCTGACCCATGGCGGCTTCTACGGGCATTTCGCCTCGCGCTCCGAGCTGATCGCCGCGGCGCTGCAACAGGCGCTGAATTCCGGCGAAGCGTCGGCGCATGCAGCGCGCGATCCCGACAGACCGGTCAGCGTCAACGCGCTGGTGCGAAGCTATCTCAGCCGCACCCATCGCGACTCGCCGAAGTCGGGCTGCGCGATCGGCGCGCTGATCTCCGATGTCGGCCGCGCCGACGAACAGTGCCGCGCGGTGATGGAACCGCACATCGAATCCTTCATCGCCAAGGTCGCCGAGACGCTCGGCGACGATGACGACAGCCGTGCGATCGTCGCCGTCAGCGCGATGGTCGGCGCGCTCGCGATCTCCCGCGTCATCACCGATCCAAAGCGGTCCGATGCCGTTCTGCGCACGGTGCGCGATGCCATCGTCGCGATGGCGTCAGACCAATGATTTCACCCGCACCGCGGGCACCTTGATGGAGTGAGCCATGAACTACCGATCCGCCCTCGAGCCGACCGCTGTGCAGGGAAGCGTGCTGATTGCCGGCGTCGGCGCATCAAATGGGCTCGGCGCCGCGATCGCGCGCCGCTTTGCGGCCGGTGGCTATCCCGTCGCGATCGCCGGGCGCAACGCCGAGAAGCTCGCCGCGACCGCGACCGAACTCGCGGCGACCGGTGCCAGGGTCAGCCATGTGGTCGGCGATGCCTCAAACGCCGCTGATGTCGTCCGCTTCGTCGAGGCGGCCGGGAAGCTCGCGCCGCTGGCGATGGCCGTGCACAATGCAGGCTCCAACCGGCCGGCGCCGTTCCTCAAGGTCACCGAGCAGCGTTTCGAGGAGCACTGGCGCGAACACGCGCTCGGCGGATTCCAGCTCGCGCAGGCCGCGATCCCTGCTTTGCTGGCGCGCGGCGGCGGCACGCTGGTGTTCACCGGCGCCAGCGGCTCGCTGCGCGGCAAGGCCAACTACGCGCCGTTCGCTTCCGCCAAGGCCGCGCTGCGCGCGATGGCGCAGAGCGTGGCGCGGGAATTCGGGCCGCAGGGCATCCATGTCGGC
This sequence comes from Bradyrhizobium sp., assembly GCA_036383375.1. Taxonomy (GTDB): domain Bacteria; phylum Pseudomonadota; class Alphaproteobacteria; order Rhizobiales; family Xanthobacteraceae; genus Bradyrhizobium. The sequence continues at coordinate 3,700 of DASVOL010000469.1, forward strand.
CATGTCGTGGTCGACGGCGGCATCGAGGGCGATCGGCTGCTGAGCCTGCGTCCGCAATTGAAGGACGACCGCGGGCCGGATGGGCTGCTCAACATCGCAGCCATCGCGGACGCCTATTGGGTGCTGCATCACCAGCATCGCAGCGCATGGACGCTGGAGCTCGACCTGCGGCCATGGGCGGAACAGTTCTGACGGCACGGCACCGTCGTCGTTCTCCGGAGGAAATGGGTTGCGATCCGCCGAAATCTTGTCAGGCTACCCGACAAGGTCCGGGTAGATCGCAGCCCTGTCCCGGGAGAAGGCCATGTCGCAGCCCACGCCGATCCTGCATCATTTCGATCAATCGCCGTTCTCCGAGAAGATCCGCGTCATCTTCGGATTCAAGAAGCTGGCCTGGAACTCGGTGCGGATCTCCCGGATCATGCCGCGGCCGGATCTGATGCCGATGACCGGTGGCTATCGCCGCACACCGACGATGCAGATCGGCGCGGACATCTATTGCGACACCCAAATCATCATCCGCGAGCTGGAGCGGCGCTATCCGACGCCGACGCTGTTTCCCGCAGGCCATGCAGGGATGCCCTGGGCGCTCGGCATGTGGACCGACCGGCCGTTCTTCCAGAACACGGTCACCCTCGCGTTCGGCGTTATCGGCGACAAAATTCCGCAGGATTTCATCGAGGACCGCGAGAAGCTGCGTGGCGGCAAGTTCGACGTCGCCGCCATGACCGCGGCGCTGCCGCAGATGCACGACCAGTTCCGCGCCAATGTCGACTGGATCGAGGCCCAGCTCGCCGACGGCCGATCCTGGCTGTTCGGCGAGTTCAGCCTCGCCGACGTCAGCGCCTACATGAACGTGTGGTACGCCCGGCAGAGCGTCGTCACGATCGACGAGATCATCAAGCCCTTGCCGCGCGTTGCGGCCTGGGAGGAACGCATCCGCGCCATCGGCCACGGCGCGCGCACGGAGATGTCGTCAGCCGACGCGCTCGAGATCGCCGCGAAGGCGCAGCCGGAGACGCCGGTTTCCGGCGACCCCTTGGATCCGAACGGTCGCAAGCCCGGCGACATCGTCAGCGTGATGCCGGATGACTACGGCAAGATCCCGGTCCGCGGCGAGATCGTCTCGCTGTCGGCACAGCACATCGCGATCCGCCGGTCCGACGAACGCGCAGGCGAGGTCGTGGTGCATTTCCCGAGGGCCGGCTTCCTGGTCATCCCGGGCTGATCGCCGCAGTCCCGGCTGCAGGCCGGATACAAGCGTCCTGGAAACGCTGCGTTTCGCAGCGTGGCCTTGCCGGCCGACGAACAGGCAATACCTCCACATCATCTCCAACCGAAGGCTCCACAGCGCAGGCTTGCGGACAATTCCTGCAACAACACGACCTCTCGGCCTGCGTGCGATGGGTGGCCCGTGGCGGATGCTCCGCCACGCCGACAACCGGACTATGTGATGACGACCTCTCTCGAATTCGGGCTCGACACATTCGGCGACGTCACCAACGACGCTGCCGGCGCGCCGCTGCCCCATGCCCAGGTGATCCGCAACGTCGTCGACGAGGCGGTGCTGGCCGATCAACTCGGGATCGACTTCATCGGGCTCGGCGAGCACCACCGGGCCGACTTTGCGATCTCCTCCCCCGAGACCGTGCTGGCGGCCATCGCTGCGCGCACCCAGAACATCCGCCTCGGCTCGGCGGTGACCGTGCTCAGCTCGGACGATCCGATCCGCGTCTTCCAGCGCTTCGCAACCGTCGATGCGGTCTCGAACGGCCGCGCCGAGGTGATCCTCGGCCGTGGCTCGTTCACCGAATCGTTCCCGCTGTTCGGCTTCGACCTCCGGCAATACAGCGAGTTGTTCGAGGAGAAGCTCGACCTGTTCACCGAGCTCCTGAAGCAGGAGCCGGTGAGCTGGGAAGGCAAGCTGCGGCCGCCGCTCAAGGGCCAGTCGGTCTATCCGCCGGTCGAACACGGCCGGCTCAAGACCTGGATCGGTGTCGGCGGCAGCCCCGAATCGGTGGTGCGCGCGGCGCATTATGACCTGCCGCTGATGCTGGCCATCATCGGCGGCGATCCCAAGCGCTTTGCGCCCTATGTCGACCTGCACCAGCGCGCCTACCAGCAGTTCGGCCGGACGCCGCAGCCGATCGGCGTGCATTCGCCGGGCTACGTTGCCGAGACCGACGCGCAAGCCCGCGAGGAGCTGTGGCCCGACTACAAGGTGATGCGTGACCGGATCGGCAAGGAGCGCGGCTGGCCGCCGATGGGCCGCGACGAGTTCGTGGCCGAGGCCGAGCACGGTTCGCTCTATGTCGGCGCGCCGGAAACCGTCGCCCGCAAGATCGCCGCGACCGTGAAGGCGCTCGGCGCCGCGCGCTTCCAGCTGAAATACTCGGCGGGCCCGCTGCCGCACGAGAAGCTGATGAAGAGCATCGAGCTCTACGGCAGCAAGGTGGTGCCGATGGTGCGCGACATGCTCGCCGCCTGACCGACAACAGAGAGCCTTGAGCGAGCCCTTGCAAAGCAAAACCCCCGGCGTTTTGGCGCCGGGGGCTCTGTTAGATCTCAGTCAGGTCAACCGGGATCACCAGTTGCGCTGGACTTTGAGCATCATGGTCAGGGTGTTCTGATCCTTCAGCTCGTACAGGGCAGCCGGCTTGCCGACGGCAGCAGCGCCGTTCGGAACAACGCCCGCGTACTTCTGGTCCAGGTGGGTGTAGGTCAAGTCACCCGTGAAGGTGAGGTTCTTGACGGGGGTCCACTGGGTCTGCGTACCGATCTGGGCGATGTTGTAGTCCGGGTTGCAGGTGGTCATGCCTGCGACAGCCGCACCGAGGACAGCACCCCAGGCACCACCCACACCCGTGCCACCCGGGCCGCAGATGAGGGTCTTGGCGCACCGGTGCCGCCGAAGATGGTGTTGGCGCCAGCCGAACCACTGAGGTCGTGGATGTTGTAGCGCGTCGCAAGCGGATTGCTCCGGTTGACCTCATATTGTGTTTTCGCGAGATTGTTGCTGGACGCCCGGAAACGGCCGCGCTAGCGCCCACGATAATCTCTCGTATCCTCCAGAAGCTTTCCCGTGAGTGGCAATCAGAACAATTTCCTCGCTCAGGCGCTGCAACAAGGCGCATCCGCGTTGCGGGCGCGGCAGTTTGCTCAGGCAGAGCAGATCGCGACAAGCATCCTGAAATCAAACCGCAAGGATAGACACGCGGCGCTTCTCCTGGCGCATGCCCTGGTGGGGCAGAAGCGGGAAGCCGAGGCGATTGCACCGCTCGAGCGGGTTGCGCGCCGCGGCGACGATGGCGAGGTCGAGACCTTGCTTGGCGCATTGTTGTGCGGTGCGGGGCGGGCCACGGACGGCTTGGCACAGCTGCGGCGCACGGTTGCACGCCGCCCGCCATATCTCCCTTCATTTCAGGAACTCGCCGGGCAGCTTGCCAAGGCCGGTCGACACGACGAGGCGATCGACACGGTCGAGGCCGGCCTCGCGCTGGCCCCCGACAGCGTCGATCTGAAGCTCGATCTGGGGCGGCTGCTGCATGATACCAATGACTTCGCGCGGGCTGCGCGTGTCCTGACAGCCGCGCGCGACGCTGCGCCGGGACGCCTCGACGTTCTCAACCAGCTCGGGCGGGTGCTGGTCCTTCATGGCGACTACGCCGCGGCCGCTGATGCGTTCCGCCGCGTGCTCGCCCAGTACCCCGACGATCGCTCGACCCGCGCCTACCTCGCCACATCGCTTTTCGAGCAGGGTGAGCGCGACGCTGCCGAGGCGGCGCTGCGCTCCGTCATTCGTGGTCAGCCCCAGCTTCTGGGACGCGCGGCATTCGTCATGGCCGCGGGATCTCATGGTCGCTTCTTTTTCTCCCAACGCGACGTTGCAAAATTCCTCAATGGAAAGTGAGGCCGGGCGCATTCGACGAAATCTCGTCGCGCCTCAGGCCCTGAAGTTTCTCCGGTAGAGGTTGGGCTGTCGCTTGAGCTCACTCCGGAACTCGCCGACGCGCTTGGCTTCCTCCGCGGTGAACGACGATGCCTGCGCAGTCCACTCGTCGCGCTTGACCGGAATGCATTGCGCGATGGGGGTGCCTTTGGGGAGGACACCTCGGAAATTCCGGTCGTGCCAGTACGCCGGGAAGTGCACCCAATTGTCGATATAGAGGTCGGAATTGACCAGGCCGCTGAGCGTGGTGAAGGGCAGGTCGAAGCGGTTGACGGGATGCGTGAAGTAGATCGCGTAGCCTTCGGGCGCCTCGACGGTCCACAGATTGTGGAATTTGAGAAAGAAGCGGCCCGCTTCGAACAATGGTGTGCCGCTGACCTGACCCGGGTCGTGAAATCCGATCGGCGAGCGCGGAAATTCAGGTGTGCCTCCCGGTGGCAGGTCGTGGTCCCAGGTGATTTCGCCGTCCGCGACCTCGATATCGCAGACCAGTGGCAGCAGGAACCCGCAGGTCATCGCGTCCACGAATGGCGGGCAGCGCTTGATGGTGTCCTCGTCGTGCAGGTTGATCGAGGAGAAGGCCTTCGCAGGCATGGCCTTGAGCCAGTCGGGAATGCCCTGCGCTGCCGGAATGGGCCGCGGTATCAGCCCCTCAAGCTCCGCCGGGCAGCGGAAATTGAGCGTCAGCTTGTTGGTGGTGGACATTGGGCGCTCCGATCTCCTGACGGACTACATCAATGCGTCGCAGCCATTCAAGCGCGTTTTCGCGAACAAGCGTGAACGTCCACGGTCGCTAACAGACGAAGAAGTGGCTGGAGGACAGGGTTTTTTGTTGTCTCTGATACACGCCAGCGGAACGACTATGGGCTTAAAAGCTCTTTATCGGCTTATGGAATTCCGGGGAGAACAAGCTTCAATGTCATAAAATCTCGTTATGCTGGAGCGCTCGTTTAACGAGCGTTAGATCAATTTGTAACTCGCCTTATAGACGCTCCCTATGAGCATTTGCGAATCCCTGCGATTCCCTTTTGCATAGCCCTTCGTCGAGATAAACGGATCAGCTGAACTCTCGGCTCAGAGGTTAGGTTTTGCAGGATGATAGGTGAACGGGTCTGCCGCCCATCCTCGGCCATGTCGCTCCAGCCAACCCATCGCCACTAACTTTCGGCACGTCGGATTGACGCGCTGTATGGAGGCTCCCTCCCCGAAGATGCGCTCAGCAAGTTGGCGCTCTGTGAGACCTGGCTGCTCGCGGATCATACGAACTATTTGTTGGGCTACCGTCATGGCAGGACAAACGTCCGCCGTGGACTGGTCTGCGTCAATGCCCCAATTATGACCTCGCGCGAAAGAAAAATGGCTAGCGAGCAGTCACCACCGGGCAAAGCAAAACCCCCGGCGTTTCCACCGGGGGCTTGTTAGCTTACAGTCAGATCAACCGGTATCACCAGTTGCGCTGAGCGCGGAGCAGCAGGAGGAGCGTGTTCTGGTCCTTCAGCTCGTAAAGAGCAGCAGGCTTGCCGAGCGCGGCGCTGGGCGCCGAGACCGTACCAGCGTACTTCTGATCCAAGTGGGTGTAGGTCAGGTCTGCCGTGAAGGTCAGGTTCTTGACCGGGGTCCACTGGGTCTGGGTACCAATCTGCGCGATGTTGTAGTCGGGGTTGCAGGTGGTGATCGCGCCGCCCAGAGCATTGAGGGTGGTACGGACGGAGCCGCCCACGCCACCGACGCCGCAGAGCAGGGTCTTAGCCGTATCGTTGTAGGTGATGCCGGCGTAAGCACCGTAGATCGAGGTGTTCCAGTAGGGGTTCCAGTTGTGCACGTATGCACCGCGGAAACCCCAGGTCGTGACCAGCTGCTGCCCAGTGTTCACGCCGCCGATGGCACCGAACACGCTGTCAGGAGCAACGCCGAGACCAACGCTCTGGTACGCGCCGGGCAGATTGGTTCCACCATAAATGGTGTTGGCACCAGCCGAACCAGCGAGGTCCTGGATGTTGTAGCGCGTCGCACCGTTGGTGTAGACGCCCTGCAAGTTGATGGTGTCGCCAGGTCCAGTCGGGATGTTCTTGATCGACAAGGCCAGCTGACCAGCCCAGCCCCACTTGTCGTCCGGGTGACCGGTCAACTCAGTGCCGCCGTAGTAGGCCGCGTGGTTGTCATGCGCCGCGAACGACGCCTGGAACAGACCCCAAGCCTGGTCGACGCGCAGCATCGCGACGAGGTCCGGAGAAATCGTGCCAGCGTAGTCGCTGGTGCCGTAAGCGCCACCCGCGAGGATGTTGTTCACACCAGCCTGGTAGTAGGCTGTCTGATCCTGAGCCGACAGAGACAACGACACGCCGTTGCCGAACTGAGCGGTGTAGGTGAACTGGTTCACACCAGTGATCGTACCGCCGCCGCCGACGAGACCGTCGTAGTTGTTGCCCGGATAGTTGGCCCACGGAGCCGAGAACTGCGAGACCGCCTTACCCATGGTGAAGCCGGCGAACTGGATGAAGGCGTAGTAGACGCCGACCGTACCGCCAGCAACCGCACCGGAGTTCGCGTTGTTCGGAGCCTGGACCGTGCCGATCGGCGAGTAAACGGTCGCGCCGTTGCCCTGGCCGGCGTAGGTGTCCGTCGTCCACGAGAACGTCGCATCGAAGAAGGTACGAACGACACCGTATTCGGTCGCCGTACGGGTATCGATGTTCAGGTCTTCACGAGAGCGCCAGGTGTAGCCGTTGGTGAAGCGGTTGTTCGCCGCGCCAGCGCCCGAGGTGTTACCCGTGTTGTCCGAGTTGGTGTTCGCCAAAACGTCCACACGCAGGTAGCCGCCCAGCTTGATACAGGTATCGGTGCCCGGGATGTAGTAGAAACCGGGACCATACAGGGAGCAAACCTTCACGTACTCGACCGCTTTGGCCTTGACGGGAAGATCGGCCGCCTGAGCTCCGCCGACCGCGACGAGAGCCGCCGCCGAGCCGAGGATAAGGCTCTTAACCATCTTCATGTTAAACCTCCAAGTTGCTCTATCTCAGGGAAGGTTCCGGTTCCGCCGGGTAAAACACCCTCAGGTTGGTTCCCTTTGTCCCTTAAATCCCCGCTCAGTCGCTTCGCGCCTTCGGACACACCCGCATGAACGCGAGGGACTTAAGCGAACCACCTAGAACGGGACGACCTTGGGATGCCCCCCTCCGTCGCAGTTCCATATGAGACAGAAGGCCCCCGATCACGCAACAAAAGACCGCTCGCGTTGAGGTAAGTTACGGCTGTTTTCGGGCAAATGTTGCACAAATATCACGGGCATTTGAACTGCGGCATTTCGTCAAGACATTGAAATATAAAGACAATATTTGAGATACCGCTAGCGGGCACAGGTTTGGGCAACACCGGGCGGAACGGTGTGCAAAACGCGTAGTCCTACGGAGAAAACGAAAATCGCAGCCCGTTCGGGCGCCGCTGATTCCGGCTCCGTGCACAATAATTCGGCCCGAAAATGCCGGTATCTGAACGACATAGCCCGCCCCAAATACCGTCGACTCGCGCCTGGAAGGGGCATTCCGATTGCTCGGAGCAGGCTGGAAGACGGCGGACGGACCGCCTCACATGTGCACTAACGGCGCTACATGTCACTGCGATGTCAGCACGCAGAATCAGTCGATTTGTTCTCCGCAGCCGGCGCGCGATGAAATATCTCCGCTGCGCGCGCGATGCGCTCACATGAGGCGAAGCAGCCCGTGCCGTCGCAAGACTCGTCGTTGAGGTGAGTCAGAAGGCGCCGCGAAGCGGCGGCGCGATCGTTCGCATCGGGGAACGCCGACGACGAAGGCGGAGTAACGTCGGACTCACTCGTCCAGAATATCGAGCAGATCATCGATCCGCTCGAACGGCGGCTCGTTGGTCTTGCCAGAATAGAAGACGCGATCGCCGTCGCGTTGGAGCGACCGTGCTCTTGATTTAGGCAGCCTCCCCGGCAGGAACGTCGCTGCGACGGCCTCCGGCCCGACGTCGAGCCTCACGATGCCCCGCCGCTTGCAATCGATCCTGAGCCTTGCCGCTGCGAAGAAGTCCCGGGCGGCCGACGGCAGCTTGCCGAAGCGGCGAGAGGTCTCTTCCTCCAGATCTTCCAGATCGTCTTCGCTCCGGCATCGCGCGACGCGGCCATAGATTTCAAGGCGCATGGATTCCGATTGCACGTAACTCCGGGGCAGCAGATCCGCGAGGGGAAGGTTGAGATCGGGCACCCATAGATCCGCGGCCCGGTCGTTGGTCTTCTCCGACGCCTGTTTTAGAAGATGGCTGTAGAGCACCGGCCCGAACACCTGCACGTGGCCGGATTGCCGCTCGGAAAGCAGATCTCCGGCACCTCTGAGGTCCAGATCGCGCTCGCTGATCGCGAAACCGGCGCCTGGTTTGCTGAACTCCTCGAGAACGGCCAATCGCTTGCCCGATTGCTCCGAATTCGTTTCCGTCAGCATGTAGGCGAAGGCGCGCGTGCCACCGCGCCCCACCCGCCCCCTGAGTTGGTGGAGTTGCGCCAGACCAAACTTCTCCGGCCAACAGACCACGATGGTGTTCGCCCGGGGAATGTCGAGACCGCTTTCCACGATGTTGGTCGCGAGCAACACGTCGGCCTCGCCTTCGACGAAGCTCATCATTCGGTCGTCAAGCTCGTCGGCGGGCAGCTTGCCATGCAGGCAAACGATGCGCAGCTCCGGGGCCACCGCCTGCACGCGCGCCAGCAGCGGATCCAGATCCTGGATGCGCGGACAGATCAGGAAGCTCTGTCCGTGACGCCGCTGCTCGCGCAGCAGGGCAGCGGCAATGGCGGCATCCGAAAGCGGCGCGATCTTGGTCACGACCGGAAGCCGATGCACCGGCGGGGATGCGATCACGCTCAGATCCCGGAATCCGGCGAGACCCGCCGCAAGCGTGCGCGGGATCGGCGTGGCACTCATCCAGAGCGTATGGACGCTCTTCGCCAGGCCCGAAAGCTTGGCCTTCTCCGCCGCCCCGAAGTGCTGCTCTTCGTCGACAATGACGAGGCTCAGCTTGGCGAATTTCACGTCCTTCGCGGCGATCGCCTGGGTGCCGACCACGATCTTCATCTTTCCGCTTCGCAGGGCTTCCTTGGTCTGCTTCATCTCCGCCGCCGACGTTGCGCGCGACAAGCTGCCGACGTCGATGCCGAGCGGAGCAAACCGTTTGCGGAACGTCGCGACGTGCTGTCTTGCCAGGACGGTCGTCGGCACGACGACGGCAACCTGCTTGCCCGACAAGGCAACGGCCGCCGCCGCGCGCAAAGCAACCTCGGTCTTGCCAAATCCGACGTCGCCGCAGACCACGCGGTCCATCGGATGACCCGACGCAAGATCATCCAGCACGTCCCGGATCGCCTTTGCCTGGTCGACCGTCGTGAAATACGGAAAGCGCGCGACGAACCGCTCGTATGCGGGACCGGGAGCGACCAGCTTGGGCGCACGCCGGCGGCGGCGTTGCGCGATGTGTTTGGCAAGCGCCTTGGCGGCAACCTGAATCTCCTGCTCCGCTTTGGTGCGTCGCGCCCACCACGTGCTTCCGTCCGCCCTGTCCAATGTCAGCCTGCCGCGCTCCGCCGCATACGGCCAGATCAGCGCAAGGTCGGCGGGCGGAACGAGTATGGCGTCATCCCCGGCAAATGCCAGGCGGATCATCTCGCGCGATGATCCCTTCCCCATATCGTAGGTCTGCAAACCATCGAGCACGGCGAGCCCGCGCTGCAAATGAACGACGACCGCGCCGCGCTCCGGCACGTCGGGATGATCGAAAGCCGCACTCAAGGCTCGCGCCATCGGCTGCGGATGATGCGCCCGGCTGCCGAGCACGTCGGTCGCCGTCACGACGACGAGCGGCTTGCGGCCCGAACCGATGAAGCCGGTGTCGAAGTCGGCCAGCAGCGCCGCTTCGCCGCCCCGTCCCTTCGCCGCCTCGCTCCAGTCAGCGACGCGCTCCGCCTTGATCCCGCTCATGCGCTCCATCGCGCGCAGGTCATCCTCCACCGCCGCAACGAACAGCAGCCGCGATCCGGCGCGCTCCGTGTCGGCGACAAACGCGCGGAACGCTTTTCGCGACGAGGCGACCTTCGAGAAATCAGGTGTCGGGGTGAACGCCGCCTTGCGGGGCAGCGCGCTCATGCGCTTGGTCAACTGCTTCCAGTCGCCGGGGCCGAAATACTCGCGGTCCGCCTCTCTGCGACCGGCGGCCTCCTTGATCGTGCTCAGCCAGCTATCGGCGTGACCTGCAACGCCCGCGTCCGCGATCCAGCGGGCGCGCGGACAGTAATCCGGCAGCGCCGCCCGCTGGGCCCGCTTGCCGCCCAACGCGATCCGTTCCGACATCGGATCGATGAGCAGTTCCTGGGTATCGAACACGACGTCGTGTTCGTTGGGATCCACGCCGGCGATCCTGCGGATCACGCCGCCGGAATGCTCGATCCTGTACGGCCCAAGCGCGCCGGCAGGAAACACTTCAAATGTCATTCCGTGGAACAGCACGCTTCCGGGATAATCCGCCTCTTCGTCGAGATCGTATCCGAGAGCTTCCAGACGATCCTTGAGATCCTGCTCGGCATAGCGCGCACCGACTTTCAGGCTGATGCTGAGTCGGCTCCAGTTCGCGGGCAGCGGCAGCCGCTCCATGATCGCCTCGGCCGTCGACACCAGGAAGACCGGCTTCCTGCTCTTCGCAAGACGCCGCAACACCGAGCTCCGCCGACCGGCGATCTCGCGCGACGGCTCCAGCCCGTCGAACGGCAAGGTATTGAGCCGCGGGAACACCAGCACCTCGAGCGACGGATCGAGCGAATGCAGCACGCTGCCGAGGCGCTCCGCCCGGTTCTCGCTTTCCGCAAGGAAGACGATACCGTCGCGCCCGGACTTCTTCCATTGCTCGAGAAGATGCAGGGCCAGCATGCCGAGTGGCGAGGATGAGGAGATCCCGGAACGCGTCGATCCCTTGCTGTTCTTCTTCGCGCCAGCAGCCGCGCGGGCCTTCTTGGTCTTCGCCACGTCAAATCCATCGTTATTGCGCAAGTTCGATCGCCCGGAGACAAGCATCTCCGGTCGATCGCGGGCCGCCGGCGCCCCCCGACGCACGCGGCCAGCGCCCTCATTACAGTCTTGCCATCGCGTTGGATAGCGGCGGGTTTGGGATCAATTGCGGGATCGGGGCATGTCTCGCTCCGCGCCACCATCCTGATTGCAGTCCAGCCTTCACATCGGATCGCGCCACGCAGGCGTTCGAGAACTCTCCCGCTTGAAAAATCGCCGCAAGCCAGCTGCGCGGCGAACAGCTTCGATTGTCTTGAGACGTTCCTGCAAGGTCTTCTTCATCGCCGTCCCATTCACAAGCCATCGAACAAGACGTTCTGGACATCACGAGGCGGTTGTAACCAACCGCTGGGTCATGACGCGGCTCTGCTCTGGTCGGAACGCTTCACATTGCCTTGATGTTGTCGAGCAAACGGGAGAAGTGCCCCGAGCGCTCGTAGCAAGCTTGTGTTTGCAGGACACGAGATCAGCTGACGTCACGTCGCGCAACGCGAAAGCTCTCGGTGAACGGCGACGATTCCTGTGCCCTTAACCCGCAGAAATTTTCCGCAGGTAAACACAGGGCGGAGAGCTCCTCGCTCAAGCGATATTGAGCAGCTACTGCTCTTGCGCTGAAAGCTCCGGCATCGCTTCGCAAGCTTGCTGTTCGGCGACAGTACTGCCCGGAGACGAAGATGATCTGTTCGAGAATTGCAGTTTCCGCCCCACCTCAATGTCGAGCTCGGCTTCGTCCTTGCCGATCTCGATGCGGCGCCCCTGCCTTGGGAAGCACTGCCGCGAGCCCAGTTGAGCGCGGATGCTCACGATTTGCCCGCTCGGCTGTCCGGGGAAAAAATAGTAGCCGTCTTGATCGGTCGCGGTCGAGATGATGCGTCCGGACTCTGCCGCCGCTCGAACTTCCACTCCCGGCGCGGGCATCCAACCGTCCAGGGTGACGCGGCCCGCGACCAACTTGGTCCCGTCCGAAGCCTGACCATTCCCGGAAGGCCGCAAGGCCCTGAAATTTTGCACATCGAGCGTCGTGCCGGCAGGCGCGTTCGTCAACGACACCCTCACCTCCTTGACCCTTCCGAGCGGCAGGCCGGGCCGACGCCAGTCGTCGCCCTCGTTGATGAATTTGGACCAGGCCAACTGCGTCACATCGAGCGTGTGCGATACCCACTCGTCGAGCTTCTTCAGACGCGGAACAGACCATGTGCTGGATGACAGACCCGCGTCCAGCGCCTGATCTTCCTGGATGGAAACGGTGCCGCCATCCTGCATCAGCAATTCGATCTTGAAACGGGATCCGAGGCAGCTCTCGTCGTTCTTGCCTGTACAGCGCTTGCGAACCGCCAGTTGCAGGTGGCTCGTGTTCCACGGATTGCCCCTCAACAATGGCGGCAGCGGGCCGTCGAACCAGTCCGCCCTCGACTACGTGGGCATGATCCGTGAAGGTCTCGAGCGCGGCGCCGGGGTGCCGGTCATTTTCCAGACCGTTGCCTGCCCTCCGCAGCCGCTGTTCGGAAGCATGGACGCGCAAGTATCCATGTCGATGCGCCGCCAGATTCAGGATTTCAACGACGGGCTTCGCGAACTCGCCGCCAAGCGGGGTGACTACATCCTCGACGTTGCCGCCCTGGCGGAATCGATCGGCACCCAGAACTGGCACAATCCCGTGCAGTGGAATCTCTACAAGCTGCCATTCGCGCAGACGATGGTGCCGGTCTACGTCGAACATGTCGGACGGCTGCTCGGCGCCATCCGCGGCAACGCCCGCAAATGCCTGGTGCTCGATCTCGACAACACGCTCTGGGGCGGCACCATCGGCGACGACGGACTGGAAGGGATCGTTCTCGGTCAGGGCGACGGGGTCGGCGAAGCCTTCTCCGAAATCCAGCGAACGGCGCTTCAGCTGCGCGATCGCGGCGTCATCCTGGCGGTATCCTCGAAGAATACGGATGAGGTCGCGCGACAACCGTTCCGGGAACATCCCGAGATGTCGCTGAAGCTGGAGCATATTGCGGTCTTTCAGGCCAACTGGAGCGACAAGGCCACCAACATCGAAGCGATCGCCAAGACGCTGAACATCGGGCTCGATTCCATGGTGCTGCTCGACGACAACCCCGCCGAGCGGAGCCAGGTCCGAAAGGCGCTGCCGATGGTGGCCGTGCCCGAACTGCCCACCGATCCTTCGCTCTACGCCCGCACGCTCCTGAACGCGGGCTATTTCGAAGCCGTCACGTTTTCCGAAGAGGATCGCCAGCGCGGCGACCTCTATCAGGCAAATGCCCAGCGCGCGGAGCTGTCGGCGAAGTCCCGCGACATGGAAGAATTTCTGGCGTCGCTCGGCATGACGATCGAATTCCACGCATTCGACGCCGTCAACCTGGGGCGGATCGCACAGCTCATCAACAAGACCAATCAGTTCAACCTGACGACGCGGCGTTACACGCATTCCGAAGTCGAGACCATGTCGCGTTCACCCGATTGCCTGACCTTCCAGATCAGGCTTCGCGACCGCTTTGGTGACAACGGGGTCATCGGCGTCGTGATTGCGCGCAAGAAGGACACGACTTACGACATCGACACCTGGTTGATGAGCTGCCGGGTCCTCGGGCGACGGGTCGAGGAAGCCATCATCGCCGAGCTCGTCCGCCATTGCCGTTTGAATGGCGTCGACACGCTCGAGGGAAGCTACCTGCCCACCGCCAAGAACGGGTTGGTGCGCGACCTGTATAAGAAGCTCGGATTTGCGCCGGCCGGCGGCACGGATGACCACAACATCTGGAAGCTGGACATCGCTGAATACGACGTCCCGTCCTTGCCGTTCGAGGTTATTCGCGACAACGCCGCAAATGCCTGAGATCCGGCATTCGCACGCCGCGTCGCTGACCTCGGAGCGGTAGCCACGGCGACCGAATCTCGCGCCGGCTGGCCTGGCCGCGCTTTCTTGCCGCGGTCAACGAAGAAGACCATCTCGGCTGGCGGCCGCGATCGAACCAGATCCCGCGGAGTCGCGCACCAAAACGGGAACTTGCAGCGACGGGCGAACTGCTTCTGCCCCAGATACCGTCGATGTGACGGAGACTGATGCCAGCGCCGGAAGTCGGCCAGTTTCGGCCCATAGATGTGCTTTTTCAGGTACTTAGCGGCGCAATGGATGGCTGGGGCGGGAGGGATCGAACCTCCGAATGGCGGAATCAAAATCCGCTGCCTTACCGCTTGGCTACGCCCCAACGCGCCGATCGAAGGCCACGCCGGTCTATAGGCTGAGTCCCGGCATTTCAACAGGGTGGCGCTCGAAAAGGCACGAAAGCCGCAGGTTGTTGCCGGCACCCTTATGATGGGGCGGCTTGTCGGGCGACGCCGCGGTGGCCGAAACAGACCGGGCGATGTCCGCTCGGACAGTTGAGAGGCCGCTTGTTTCATGGGAAGACAATTTCCAAACGCCTCGTCGGGAGTAACGCCATGACCTACCGTGCGCCGATCAACGATATCCTGCTGTCCCTCAATCACGGCGCGGGGCTCGCCGCTGCCGTGGCGGCCGGCCATTACGGCGATTTCGACGGCGACATCACCGCTGCGGTGCTGGAGGAAGCCGGCAAGTTCGCCTCCGATGTGCTGGCGCCGCTGAACAAGGTCGGCGACGAGCACGGCATCAAGCTCGACAACGGCACGGTGACGACCGCGCCCGGCTGGCCCGACGCCTATCAGCGCTGGACCGCCGCGGGGTGGAACGCGGTGTCGGGGCCGGAAGCGTTCGGCGGCCAGGGCCTGCCGCTCGCGATCAACGCCGCCTGCACCGAGATCTGGAGCGCATCGAACGTCGCCTTCGGCCTCTGCCCCTTGCTGACGCTGTCCGCGATCGAGGCGCTCGATGCCCATGGCAGCACCGAACTGAAGAAGACCTATCTCGAGAAGCTCGTCACCGGCGAATGGACCGGCACCATGCAGCTCACCGAGCCCAACGCCGGCTCCGACGTCGGCGCGCTGCGCACCCGCGCCGAACGCGCACCCGACGGCACCTACCGCATCAAGGGCACCAAGATCTTCATCACCTATGGCGAGCACGACATGACCGACAATATCGTGCACTTCGTGCTCGCACGATTGCCCGATGCGCCCGCCGGCACCAAGGGAATCTCCCTGTTCCTGGTTCCGAAATTCATGGTCAATGCCGACGGCTCGCTCGGCGAGCGCAACGACATCCATGCGAGCGGCGTCGAGCACAAGCTCGGCATGCACGCCTCGCCGACCTGCACCATGACCATGGGCGACAAGGGCGGCGCGATCGGCTTTCTGATCGGCGAGGAAAACGCGGGCATGCGCTGCATGTTCACGATGATGAACCAGGCCCGGCTCGGCGTCGGCCTCGAAGGCGTCGGCATTGCCGACCGCGCCTATCAGCAGGCGCTGGCCTATGCGCAGGAGCGCCGGCAGGGCAAAGCGGTCGGCCACAAGAGCGACGGCATGGATCCGATCCTCGTGCATCCCGACGTCAAGCGCATGCTGATGCAGATGCGCAGCATGACGGCGGCGGCGCGCACGATCTGCTACGCCACCGCGGTCGCGCTCGACGTCTCGGTGCGCGCCAAGGACGCCAAGGTCCGCGCCGACGCGGCGGCGCGCGGCGCGTTGCTGACTCCGATCGCCAAGGCATTCTCCACCGACATCGGCAACGAGGTCGCCTATCTCGGCGTCCAGGTGCATGGCGGCATGGGCTTCATCGAGGAGACCGGCGCCGCGCAGCATTACCGCGATGCCCGCATCACCTCGATCTATGAAGGCACCAACGGCATCCAGTCGATCGACCTCGTCACCCGCAAGCTCGGCGCCAATGGCGGCGCTTCGGTGTGGGCGCTGCTCGACGAGCTCGCCGTCACCATCAAGCAGGTCGAGACCTCCAACGATCCGGCGTTCGGCACCACCGGCGCCAAGCTGCGCGACGCCCATGCCGCGCTCGAGCGCACCAGCAAATGGCTGCTCGAGCGGCTGGCCTCCGCGCCGAACGAGGCGCTGGCCGGCGCGACGCCCTATTTGCGGCTGTTCGGCGCCACGCTCGGCGGCTGCATGCTTGCCGGCGAGGCGCTGGCCGCGAAGGCCAACGGCGAAGCCGAGCCGCAGCGCTACGTCGCACTGGCGCGCTTCTTCGCCGAGAACATTTCCGTGCAGGCGCCGTCGCTGGAGAAGACCGTGACGGAGAGCGCCGAGGCCGTGACCGGCGCCGATGCGGTGCTGGCCTAGCGCCAGCACGTTCGCGGTGTCGTCACCGCGCAAGCGGGTGAACCGCTTTTTTTCAACGATCCCGGCGAAACGAGCGAAACTCCCCGGGACCATCCAGCAGATCATGCTTGCGGGCAGACTGATCGATCCGGCTTGCCGAATGATCCGCTATTGCGTTGATGGCCGTGCCGGCGAGGTTCTGCGCACGCTGCCGTCGCTTCTCGTCCTTCGATCGAACATCCCGGTCTTCGGCTCGCCGACGACAGAGTTCGTCAGAGATGCGTTCCTGGAGACATCCATCGCCTCGATAAGGTCGCTGCTTCATCTTGCACGCTCCCTCGAACAGGATTGCGGTACGGAGGACTAACTCTCTCGCGGGCCGCTGGTTCGCGGTGGCAATTGACCTTGTGCCGGGAATTTCGGCGCCAGCAATCTGGGCTTCTTCGGCGGAGCCGCAATCAATCCGTCCCGTATCGCCTGCTTGCGGGCAAGCTTGCGGGCTCGCCGCGCGGCCTCAGCCTTCTCCCGAACCTTTCTTTCCGATGGCTTTTCGAACGAGCGGCGGCGCTTCATCTCCCTGAAGACGCCTTCGCGCTGCATCTTCTTCTTTAGAACGCGCAATGCCTGATCGATATTGTTGTCCCTGACAAGAACCTGCAACGGATCACCTCTCGCGGTAGAAGACACGTCAAGCGCACAAATACGAATGCCCGCTCTATCGGTGACAGAGCGGGCCGCACTGCCATTCCAGTACATCCGTGAAACGGCAGCCGATCAACAAGGTGACGAAAGCTTCAACTGCAATGCTGATAGCACTGCGCCTGCCCTTTCATCCGACGATGTCTTTGGAAAAGGGTCCTCTGGGACCGATCTACAAGGCTCAAGGCCAGTCGATACACCACAAGTATACACTTATCTCAGCTATGCAAGGTGCAATTGCCAGTTCCGGGATTTATCTCCTGCGCTTCAAGCGTTCGAGATCGTTGCCGGAAGACGATAGGCGAGCTGCCAGAGCGAGCGCGAGAGCGGTTCCTTGAATCGATATCATTGTTGAGTAGCAAATTCGGACCTCCTGACGCAGAGTGCGGCGCTGCCGGGTGATTTCAGCGCGCCGGCACTCGAGAGCCTGGGCAGCTCCCATCGCAAAGAGGGAGCCGCAATTGGCAACCCGCTATTATTTCGACATCCGCAACGGCGAGGAACTCTATGCCGACAGGCAGGGTATCGAGCTGCGCGACGAGGAAACCGCCGCTCACGAAGCAATGCAGTCATTGCTCAGCATGGCGAAAGATAACCCGCCGTTGGACAAGCACAGTCTGCTGGCGTTCGAGGTCCGCACCGACCAAGGGCCATTGTTTCAGGTCAGCCTCAATCGGGGCATGACGAGGCACTAGTTTCGAAACACGAGGCAGCGCCCGCCGATTGCCTCAAGTCGCGCGCAAAGCTGGTTGGCTCGCTCACGGGTCGTCTCGGCGATCCGGAGCAGATACCAGGTGGCCGAACCTGGCCCGGCCATATGCGATCTCAGAATGAGCGGCGCGCGATCGCCCAGCACGGGCGCGAAGCGTTTCTGGAGCTGCTGGTAATCGGCGAGAACCCTGGATTGCGACGGACCGCCGGCCAATTGGAGGCCCCAGGGTCCCCACGCCGCCTGCTGTGCAACTGTCACGGACTCTCTTGGGGCCGCAGGCAGCGCCCTGATCAGCATGCCGCGCACGATGTCATCGCAGGCCATGGCGGCGTCCGTGTGGACTCTGTCTTCTACCGAACCCTGCGCCCATTCCTCGGCAGACTTGCCGGTAATGATCCTCACATAAGCGCGTGTTTCGCCCGGCAGGTTGCCACGTCCGGCCAACCAATCCTGGACGCGCCGCGGGCCGCCATTATAGGCAGCCGCCGCAAGGCCAAGATTGCCGAACTGCGCGCGCAGCTCGCGGAGCCAGCGGGCGGATTCCTGCAAGGCAGGCAACGGCTCGAACGGGTCCGCGAGGCCGCGCCAGCGCGCGGTGCCCGGCATGAATTGGGCGATCCCCTGGGCACCGGCCGGACTGACCGAACCGGGATCGAAATTGCTTTCCTGCCAGATCAGCCGGACGAAGAAATCCGGCGGCAAGCCGTTCTCCAATGCAGCCTGCTCCAACGCCTTGCAGTATTGCTGCGGCCCGCCGAGCTTCGGAGGCGATGGTGTTGGCGCCGGAGACGGAGCGGACGAGGATTGCTGGTCAGGCGCCGACCGATCGGCCTGACCATTGTTCTCTCCGCTATTCGGATTCGAACGCGATGTTTCAGTTTGCGCCGGCGCTGCGTCTCGTGCGGCCGGCGTCACCGCTGGATTGCCGATGGGCTCGGCGCATGCCAGGCGGACGAACAGCAGCAGGCAAGCCGAGCCGATAGCTGCTCGTGGAAATCGATCAACCCGCCGCGGCCTGAAAATCGACTGCATGAAGCGATCATCAAGATGGAGCTGTGTCCGCTACCATATCATCGGCGCACTCCGCCTGTCAGGAAATCTGGATGAGATCTGGACGCAGAAGGTTAACGGAACCACGCGAAGTTGGGCATGCCCCGGCCTCGGCAATGCGGCATGCGCACGGGCCTAGTGATCGGACAGGCTGCCGACGGTCGAGGCACGGCGGGACAGTTCGATCCAGTTGCCGTCCGGATCGAGGATCATGGAAATCCGCGCGACCTCGCCGAGCGTCACCGGTGCGAGGCCTTCGCGCACACCCTTGGCGCGCAGATCGTCGTGCACCGCGTCGATATCGGCGACTTGCAACGTGATATAGCGCCAGCCGTGCGCGCCTCGAACCGGATCGACGGTCGCCGCACGATCTTCGGCGAGCAAGATCAGGCTATCGCCGAGGCGAAATGCCGGACCGCCCGACCAGGATTGCTCGGCGAAACCGAGAATCTCGCCGTAGAATTTGCGATGCGCGGCAAGATCGCGCACCGCCATGGAAACCGCAATTTGAGTGACGCCGTCATGTCCGGGCGCCACCAGGCAAACGCTGTTGCCGTCGGGATCAGCCATGCGCTGCGGTGCTGCAACGCCGTCGCGCGCAACGATCAGCTCGCGATAGCCGCTCGGCGCCGCATCCGGCAGCGGCTCGACATGATGGTTGAGCTTGATCACCGAACCATGCGCATCGTGCCGGTACTGCTTCTGTCCGCGCCGGATCGGCAACATGTGGTCGAAGCGAACGCCGGCGTCCTGCTGCCAGAACCGCAGCATCGGCTCCAGATTGTTGGTGGAAAGGCCGACGTCGATCACGTTCTTCGCGAGTAGCATGCCTGGTCTCCCCAGCCGCCGTGCGCGTCCGCTGGACCGGCTCAGCCGGGAAAGCGATCACCAAACATCGGCAAGCCGCTGCGCGACTGTTCGCGCGTCGCCTCATCCTGGATGACGTCCCAGTGCTCGGCGAGCACGTCACCCTCCATGCGCACGATGTCGGCGACGACCCATGCCGCCGGCAGACCATGACCGCTGAACCGGCCGTGCAGAATGACGAAATCGCCGCTCGCCGCGCCGACATGGTTCTCATAGCGCAGCGTCGCGGGCAAGCCCTTGACGAGATCGAACAGCCCGTCCCGGCCGGGCGCAATGTGGGCGCTGTGCTGGATGTAACGCGGCGACCAAAGCCGCTCGGCGGCGGCATAGTCGCGCTTGTTGAACAAGGTATCGAACGCGTCCAGCACGAACTCGACGCGGCGATCGTGGTTCGGCGCGTTCATCGCTTCGCTCCCTTGACGCTATCAGCGTTGCTTGATCAGGATTACTTGCGGACCAGCGGGATCTGCAGATTGGTCGGCCTGTTCTGCTCGGTGTCGAAGCCGCGGCCGTCGACATTGCGGGCGCCCCAGAACAGCAGGTCGCCCCTGAGATAGACCAGGTCGTATTCCATGAAGTTGGTGCCCTCCTTCAGCGCAAACGGCGCGAAGGATTTACCGAAGATGCTCTGCGGCACATCGACCGCCCAGGGTGCGTAGCCGGCAGCAGCAACCTTGTTGAGCACATCGGCAAAGCCCTGCGCCAGCGGCGTGACCTCGTAGGCCTCGTCGGCGACGAAATCGACCTTCTGCGCGCCCGCTGCGATCGGGTGCGTGCCCTGCCACTGCATGTGCCCGACGATCCTGATCCGCGCCAGCGGCACCTTGCCGTACGGATCGGCCGAGTTGACCACCACGAGCTCGAACCGGTCGGAGGACTGATACGTGAAGGCGCGCTTGAGATAGAACGGCTTGATCGAGCCGTCCGGATTCTTGCTCGGCCGGATCTCGGGCGCGATGCTCTCCCAGTTTCCGGCGAGTGCCTGCTTGATCGTTGCGACGTCCGTATCCATGGCGCTTGCCCTCGTTTGAATGCCGGGAGATTGCGCGGCGGCGCTGCCGCGCCCCGTCAGCATGTTGCCGGCGCCGGTCAGCACCAGTGCCAACAACGCCACGGCAATCCCCTTCGACATGTGCGTGATCCCTGAAGTAGCCGAGGCGCTCAGCGCTGTTGAACGGCGGCAGCAGCCTTGCGGATGACATCGAGCACGAGGCCGGGCTGCGACAGCATCGGCACGTGACTGCTGTCGGCCTCGACGACGGTGGCGCCCATGCGTTTTGCGACGAAGTGCTGCAATTCGGGATGCACGGTGCGGTCCTGCCTCGCCACGACGTACCAACTCGGCTTCGCGCGCCACGCGGTGCCCGCGACCTTCTGCTCGAACAGGTCGGGCACCGGGACGCCTTGCGTCGCCCAGACCAGCGCCTGCTCCTGCTCTGAAAGGTCGCCGGCAAAGCAGACGGTGCCGCCCGGCTTCAGCCAGATGCGCCCGTCGGCGACCTCGATATGCGAGAACACGTCGGTGACCGGAAACTTGGCTTGCAGGCTCTGCGACGTCTCGTCGGCGTCGGGCGCGAGTGCTGCGATGTAGACGAGGCCGGCGACACGCGGATCGGTGCCCGCTGCGGTGATGACGGTGCCGCCATAGGAATGGCCGACCAGGATCGCGGGGCTGCTGACCTGTCCCAGCGCGGCCGTCACGGCCGCAACGTCGGTCGCGAGCGCGTCGAGGCCGTATTGCGCGGCGATCGCCTCGTATCCGTCGGCCTGAAGTGATGGGATCAGCTTGCCGAAGCACGAGCCGTCGGCCCAGAGCCCGTGCGCGAAAACAATGCTCGGTTTGGTTTGCTTGGACATGCTTGGCTCGCTGTCGTGTTGTGGTCACGCCGTCGTCGCGGCCCGTCGCCGTGCCGAGCCGAACAGACCAGACGAGATGGGCTCTGCCTGCGGGGCAGATCCCGTGATCGGAATACGCTTCGCTATAGAGGGCGCTGGTCGGCTTGAAAAAGACTTTGTAAGCTGGCCCCATGCCTGCGAGACATGCCCACGAGAGATGGTAGCGCGATGGGCAGGCCGTGATCGGGAGACTGCGATGGAGCTTCGGCATCTGCGCTATTTCGTTGCCGTGGCCGATGCCGGCAGCCTGACGGTTGCCGCCGAGCAGAAGCTTCACACCTCACAACCCTCGCTCAGCCGGCAGATCCGCGATCTCGAGCAGGAGGTCGGTGTACAACTCCTGAATCGCGGCGCGCAGGGCATCGAGCTGACCGCCGCCGGCAAGGCGTTTCTCGACCATGCCCGCATGGCGCTGTTGCAGGCCGAGGCCGCCAAGGAAGCGGCGCTCCGCGCAGCCCAGCCGCCGAAGCCCGTCTTCTCGCTCGGCTTCCTGTCGGGTGCCGAAATCGATCTGCTGCCCGAGGTGACCCGCCTGTTGCGCGAGGAATTTCCCGGCATCGACATCCGCCTGTCGAGCGACTACTCGCCCCTGCTCGCCAAGGCCCTGATGCGGCGCAAGCTCGATGCGGCCTTCATGCGCGCCGACGACAACATGGAGGATCTTGCGTACAAGCGCGCGCGCACCGACCCGCTGGTGTTCGTATTTCCGAGCAACCATCGCCTCGCGGCGCAATCAGCCGTCGCGCCCGAAGACATTGCAGGTGAAACGTTCTATCTGCCGTCCAAATCCGCGCCGGCGGTGCGCCGTGTCGTGCTGGACTATTTCAACCGCGCCGGCATCGATCCGAGGCCGGAGCACGAGGTGCACAATGTCGTGCACGCGATATCGATGATCACCTCGACGCATGGCGTGATGCTGCTGCCGGCCTACACGGCCCGCTATCTGCCCGAGGGCATCACCACCCGGCCGGTGCAGGGAGAGGCGCCGACGCTGGATCTCGTGATCGCCTATCACAAAGCCAACAAGTCGCCGATCCTGAAGCTGTTGCTGTCGCGGGTCGGCCGCCTGGCCGCAGCGCCGGCCTAGAGCCTCGGTTCTGCTTGAATCAGAACCGAGGCTCTAGATTTTTGTATAGACGCGTTTTCCTCACGCGAACCGGTGCCCACTTCGCTCGAAAACGCTCTATGATCCCTTCAATCCCGTGAGGACCAATATGCAAGCAGGCCTCGTTCAGACCTTTCGCGCCTTTGCCTACAACAATGCCTGGGCCAATCATCGCCTGCTCACCGCGTGCGCCGGTCTCGGCCAGGCGGAGTTCGCCGCCGCGCGGACCGGCTTCTTCCCGAGCCTGCAGGCGACGCTGAACCACATCCATGTCATCGATCTCTTCTACGTCGACGCCCTCGAAGGTGGCTGGCTCGGGCCGAAGGCGTGCGCCAATGAAGTGCCCTACCCGTCGGTCGCGGCACTGCAGGCTGCGCAACGCGCGATCGACCAGCGCCTGATCGTTCACTGCGATGCGCTGACGCCTGAACGACTCGATGATGTGGTCAAGATCAATCGCGACACGACCGTACAGACCGAGCGGCGCGACCGCCTGCTGATGCATCTGTTTCAACACCAGATCCATCATCGCGGCCAGGCCCATGCGATGCTGTCCGAAACCACCGTCAAGCCGCCGCAGCTCGACGAATTCTTCGCCGCCGGCGAGGCGCCGCTGCGGGAAGCCGAGTTCAGGGATCTCGGCTGGAGCGAAGCCACCGTCTGGGGCAGCTGAACGCCAGGATCCCCACGCGATCGGTGCAGACCGGTTCCCGATCCGGAACAAGGTCTTGAATCCGACCGCCCCCACGCTCACCTCTGGTGAAACGTGGGGAACTCCAGACATGCCATTCGCCAATCATCGGGGCCAGCGCATCCACTATACTGTTGAAGGATCCGGGCCGCTGATCGTGCTGCAGCACGGCCTGCTGCTCGACGCCGCGAGCTGGAAGCAATGCGGCGTGGTCGACGCGCTCGCCGATCGCTTCCGCGTCGTCTGCGTCGACTCGCTCGGGCATGGCCTGAGCGACAAGCCCGCCGATCCCGAATTCTACGATCAGGAACAACGTGCCGGCGATATCGTCGCGGTGATCGACGATCTCGGTGACGAGCGCGCCCATGTGGTCGGACATTCGATGGGCGGCTGGGTCGCGGTCGGCGTCGCCCGGTTCTTCCCGGCGCGGCTGGCATCGCTTTCAATCGGCGGCTGGGACTTTCTCACCGGGCTGCCGCGCGGCAACGCCGGCCCGCTGACATATGGCGCCTTCATGACGTTTGCGCGCCGTACCGCACCGCAGCTCACGGGATGGGTGACGTCCGACCTCGAGGGCGGCGTGCGCGCCTGCTTCGATGCGCTCGGCCAGATCGACGGTGCCAGGGACGCCGTGCTTTCCTCGCGCGTGCCCGTGCTGCTCTGGAACGGACAGGATGACGCACCGCATGCGCCGATGCAGCGCTTTGCCGTGGAGAACGGCCTGGATGCGATGTCGGTCCCCGGCGATCATCTCGGTGCCCTGCTTCAGCACGGCGACACGATCGGCCGCGGCATCGGCTCGTTCGTCGGGCGCGACTAGGCGCCCACTCACCCCGCAATGGGTTCGGGAAGGAATTTTGCCATCGACCAGCCGCCGTCGACGGGCAGCACGACGCCGTTGATGAAACTCGCCGCGGGCGAGGCCAGGAAGGCGCAGGCCTCGCCGATCTCTTCCGGCTGGCCAACCCTGCCGAGCGGGCAGCTCTCGATCATCATACGATGCCACCAGGCATTGCTCCTGATGCGCTCGTCGGTGCCCGGGCTCCAGATCAGGCCGGGTGCGACCGCGTTGACGCGGATGCCGTCGCGGCCGAACTCGGTGGCGAGCATCCGGGTGATCCCGACCACCGCGTATTTGGTCGGAACATAGGCGGCGCTCTGCGCGACGCCGGTCAACCCGAATGCCGAGGCGATGTTGACGATCGAGCCGCGCGCGCTCTTCAGCTCCGGCAGCGCCAGGCGCGACAAGGTCAGCACCGTGGCAACGTTGATGGCGTAGAACCGTTCATAGTCCTGCTCGGACGTCTCCAGAAACGGGCGTCCGTTGCCGATGCCGGCGTTATTGACCAGCACATCGAGGCGGCCGAATGCGCGCCGGCAAGCCTCGATCGCGGCTTCGCAGTCCTCGTGGCGGCGCAGATCGCCTTCGACATGCACATAATCGGCCG
Organism: Bradyrhizobium sp.; assembly: GCA_036383375.1. GTDB lineage: Bacteria > Pseudomonadota > Alphaproteobacteria > Rhizobiales > Xanthobacteraceae > Bradyrhizobium. Next base: position 28,395 of record DASVOL010000469.1, read on the forward strand.
TGACGGACAACTCCGCATGCGCGGCTTTCCTGTCGACGCCGAGGACCTGGTGGCCGCGCGCGAGGAAGACCTTGGCGATGCCATAGCCCACTCCCTGCGACGCACCCGTGACGATGACAGCTTGTTTCATGAAGGTATTCCTGCGCGTTGACATTGATCTCAGATCGGCACGGCTCACGTCTTACACATCGACCCAATCAACAACCTCCGAGGTCGGAGCTCGAAGCGTCCGGAACTGGTTCGCGGGATGGGCGCGATCCTCGAAACCGAACGAGATTCCGCAGACGACAAGCCGGTCGCCGGCGAGCCCGAGATGCTCGCGCCAGAATTCAGGGTAGGCCGCAAGCGCGGCCTGGGCGATTGCCGCGACGCCGAGCGACCGCGCCGCCAGCACGAAATTGCCGACATAGGCGCCACAATCGATCGCGCCGTAGATGCCGAGGTCGCGATCGGTCGAGACAATGGCGACGTGCGGCGCGCCGAAGAAGCGGAAATTCTCCAGCCGCTGCCGCTCGGCGCCCTGCTCGTCGCCTCGCGCGACGCCCACGGACTTGTACAGTTGCAGTCCGCATTCGCGGCGGCGATCCCTGTAGACCCCGTTGAACGCCAGCGGCCATGCGAAATCCGGCTGCGGCACATCATGCGCATGCTGAAGGAGCCTGCCGCGCACCCGATCGGTCGCCGCGCCGCTCAGCAGGCTGACTTGCCACGGCTGCGAGTTGCACCAGGACGCGGTGCGCTGCGCGATTTCGGTGATCGCCTCGATGGTCTGCCGCGGAACCGGGGCCGGCAGGAAGCCGCGGCAGCTATACCGCTCGCGCAGAAGATCGGCGAACACATCAGCGTGTTTCGGATCGCCTCGCGTCCTGTCGGGAAGTATCGCGGTCTCGCCTTTGCCTGCTTCATTCACGGTCAACATCAATTCGCTCCAGAGAGATTCAATTCGCCCGGCGTCACGACGCCCGCTCGATCGCGCTATTCGGGACGTCGGTCAGGGCGCGATCGCGCAGGATCGTCCGCTGCACCTTGCCGGACGCCGTCATCGGCAGTTCATCGACAAAGATCACGTGGCGCGGGATCTTGAAGCTCGCGATCTTGCCGCGGCATGCATTCTGGATCGTCTCCGCCCGCAGGCTGGCACCGGGGCTCCCGACGACATAGGCAACGACGACCTCATTGAGGCGCGGGTCCGGATAAGGCACGACGGCCACCTGCCCGATCTCCGGAACCAGCGACATCAGCTCGTTCTCGACGCCGGCCGCCGAGACATTCTCGCCGCCGACCCGCAGCATTTCCTTGTAGCGTCCGAGGAAGCGGACAAACCCATCCGGATGCATCACGCCCTGATCGCCGCTGTGCAGCCAGCCGTTCGAATCGATCGCCCGTGCCGTCGCCTCGGGATCGCGGAAATATCCCTGCATCAGGCTGTAGCCGCGATAGAGGATTTCGCCCGGCACCGTCGGGGGCAGCGGAGCTCGCGTGGCGGGATCGATGACCATGATCTCGATTCCCTCAAGCGGCCTGCCCGAGGTCATACAGCGTTGATCCTCGTCATCAGCAAGCGTGCTCATGGTTGCCCACGCCCAGGATTCCGACATCCCCATCCCGGTCACCGTCGGGCACAGCCGGCCTTGCACGGCACGCGCGATCGGCACCGAACCCTCGGTGCCCGAGGGGAACGTGCCGAACTTCAGGCTCGACAGGTCTCTCGGCTTCGCATCGAGCGCCCGCATCAGGTCCTGATAATGTGTGTCGAAACCGTGGATGATCTGCACGCGCTGCTGCTCGATCAGGTCGAGCGCCTCGCCCGCGTCGAATACTTCGGTCACCACCTGGCGGACGCCAGCGACCATCGAGCCGATCACCAGCTCACTCAATCCGTACATGTGGAACATCGGCAAGTAGTTGAGCGCACAGTCTCCGGGCTGCATACGCCAGCGCGCGACGCGCTCGCGGCAGCCGCGCAGCGCGCTGTGGTTATGCATCACGCCCTTCGGGTTGCCCGTCGTGCCCGAGGTGAAGACGATCAACGCGGTATCGGAGGCGCGCACACCGGCGGCACGCGCCGCCAGCTGCCCGCGCGAGACCGCGTCCGCTCTTGCGATCAACTCGCCCCAGATCAAGCAGCCCGCCGGGCGCTCGCTTCCGATCACGACCAGATGCCGAAGGTGGGGAAACGAACCGGTTCCGCCGTCCTTCTGTCCATCCGCGACAGCAGGCAGCATCTCGGCGATGAGCGACAGATAATCGACCGGCCCAGAACGATCGACGCTGATCAGCAGCTTGCACTCGCAAAAGCCGACGACATAAGCGAGATCCCTCTCCCGGTAGCGCGTGTTGAGCGGCACCGCGACCGCGCCGATCTTGAAGACCGCATAGAGCGCGACAATGAACTCTGGCCGGTTGGTGATCAGCAGCGCCACCTTGTCGCCGGGCGCGATGCCGAGCGCGATCAGGCCGCGCGCCGCCTCGTCAATCGCCGCATCGAGCTCGGCAAAACTGTGATCGACGCCCTTGAACCAGACGGCGGGGCTGTTCGGCCAGCGCGCCGCCGCTTGCGCGGGAAGGTTCCCGAACACTTCGGATTCCATCGCGTCCTCCCAAGACATACTATTGAAGATGTTTTGATACCATATAGTATATTTGTCAACCGGCTTGCGACGCATCTCATTCCGGTTCAGGAAGCATCCCGGGTGCGGCAACCTCACGGAGCCTGCGAAAGCACCGCGGCGCCCGGACGATCCGGTCAGAATCGCGTAGTCTGCCGCCGCCGCTCCTCGAAAGGTGGACGATGAACGTCAAGGAACAGATCAAGGAATACAAGCGGGAGCGCATTCTCGAGGCGGCCGCGAAGCTGTTTTACGAGAAGGGGTTTCAGAAGACCACGATCGACGATATCGGGGCCGCGCTCGGCGTCACCAAGCCGTTCATCTATACCTACTTCGAGAACAAATACGCGATCCTCGAACAGCTGTTTGACGTGGTCTACGGCGATCTGCACGCCGACGTCATGAAAGTGCTCAGCAGCAAGGACGGCAGCCCGAAAGACCGCCTCCGCCGCTTCGTCACCGTCTATGTCGAGAAGAACATCGAGCGGCAGCGATTCACGGCGATCATGCTCGAGGAGGAAAAGAACCTGAGCGCGAAGAAGATCGCCGACATCCGCCGCAAGCAACGCGACTTCGACGGCAAGCTTGCCCGCCTGATCGAGGAAGGCGTGTCGGATGGTCTCTTCGAGGTCCCTGACGCCAAAGTCGCCTCGCTCGCAATCAGTGGCATGGTGCGCTGGACTCATCGCTGGTATTCGCCGGAGGGACGCCTCTCGGCATCGCAGCTCTCTACCAACATGGCCGACCTCGCGCTCAACCTCGTCGGATGCGCTCAGCGCTGAGCGCATCCGCGTCGTGACCGGCGCTATCGATCAGTTCTTGGCCTGGCTTGCCTGAACCAGCGGGCATTCGCTTTCCGACAGCGGGCGGAAGGCTTCCTCGCCGCCCAGCTTCTCGATCGGCTTCATCAGATCCCACTCTCCCTTCGATTCGCCAGGCGACTTGGCCTGGAACAGATAGAGGTCGCGCAGCATCCGGCCATCCTCGCGGATCTTGCCGTTGGCGGTCATGAAATCGTTCACGGGCAATTCGCGCATCTTGGCTGCGACCTTGCGGCCATCGACCGTGCCGGCAGCCTGCACGGCCGCCAGATAATGCCTGACCGCACTGTAGACGCCGGCCTGCATGCTGTTCGGCATCTTCTTCAACACTGCATAGTAGCGGTTGGAGAATGCCCGCGTGTCGTCGTTGAGGTCCCAGTAAAAGGCTTCGGACAGCAGGAGCCCCTGCACGACGCCAAGCCCGAGGGCGTGCAGGTCGTTGACATAGGTGACGAACGACGCGAGCTTCTGGCCACCCTCGTTGACGTTGAATTCGTGCGCCTGCTTGATGAAATTGATCAGATCCTGCCCGGCGATGGCGAGCATGATGGCCTTGGCGCGCGAGGCCTGCGCCTGGACGATGAAGGAACTGTAGTCGGCAGTGTTCAGCGGCACGCGAATTCCACCCAGCGATTTGCCGCCCGCAGCCTCCGCGAACCGCGTACCGTCGCGCGACATCGCCGTGCCGAAGGCATAGTCGGCCGCGATCATGAAGAAAGTGTCGGTGCCCGACCGTATCGTCGCCGTCCCGATCGTCTTGGCGAGCCCGAAACTGTCATAGACCCAGTGAAATGAGGTCGGCGAGCACGCCTTGCCGGTGAGATCGCTGGTGCCGCTGCCCGTCACGATGTCGATCTTTCCCTTCGAACTGGTGACGCCGCGCACGGCGAGAGCCACGGCGGAGTTGCCAAGGCCGGTAATCATCTCGACGCCGTCGACATCGATCCAGCGCCTTGCGATCGCGACGCCGGTATCGGCCTTGTTCATGTGATCGGCGGCGAGGATCTCCACCTTGCGGCCGAGCACCGGTCCGAAGTCATCGGCGGCCATCCGCGCCGCAGTGACCGAGCCCTGGCCCGATACGTCGGCATAGGGACCCGACTGATCCTCGAGCACGCCGATCCGTAGCGGCGGCTCGTCCGACCGGGCGGCGAACGGTTGCATCAACAGGCAAACAGCAAAAAGGGCAAGGCTGAGTGAACGCATGTTTCCTCCGGGGTTCTGCCAGGGGCGACCACTGCACACGCACATCTGCGCAGTGAATATACCCACTAGTATATTTTTATATCTTGCAGTATATCGCGACGAACAGCGAATTCAAGTGGAGGAACCACCCGTGGCGAAAGACCCCTTTCGTGTCGCAATCATCGGTGCCGGAGCGTCCGGCATCTGCGCCGCCATCAAGCTCGCCGAATGCGGCATCACCGATTTCGAGATTTTCGAGAAGGCGGCGGATGTCGGTGGCACCTGGCGCGACAACACCTATCCGGGGTTGACCTGCGACATCCCTTCGCATCTCTATCGCTATTCGTTCGCGCCCAACCCAAACTGGAGCCGCGAATACGCGCCGGGCGCTGAAATTCACGCCTATCTCAAGGGCGTCGCGAAGCGGTACGGCGTCCTCGAGAAAATCCACCTCGGCAATGGGGTCAAGGCGGCTGCATTCGAGCAAGGCCGCTGGCATGTCACCGCCGAGAACGGCGAGTGCCGGACCTTCGACGCCGTCATCGCAGCGACCGGCATTCTGCACAAGGCGGTGCTGCCGGAGATCGAGGGCCGCGACCAGTTCGCCGGCGCGAGCTTCCACAGCTCGCAATGGGATCACAACACGCCGATCGCCGGCCGGCGAATTGGCATCATCGGCACTGGATCGACCTCGGTGCAGATCATCTCGGCGATTGTCGACGAAGCCCGCTCGGTGACATTGTTCCAGCGGACTCCGCAGTGGATCCTGAACGTGGAGAACAGGTTCTTCACCGAGGAAGCCAAAGCCGGCTTCCGGGAAAATCCCGCGCGGATGCAGGAGATCTATGACGGCCTCGGCGAGTCCCTCAATCTGAAATTCGCGGCCGCACTGGTCGGAGACAATGATGATGGCTATGCCGAGATGGCCCGCGCCTGCCGCAACCATCTCGAGACCGCCGTGCGCGATCCGGATCTGCGGCGCCGACTGACGCCGGATTACAAGGTCGGCTGCAAGCGCCTGATCGTTTCGAGCACCTTCTATGAAGCGATCCAGCGGCCGAATGCGCGCCTCGTCGATTCCGGTATCGGGCACATCGAAGCCACCGGCGTTCGCACCACGGATGGCGAATTGCACGAGGTCGATGTCCTCGTATTCGCCACCGGCTACGATCCCTTCGCCTTCTTTCGTCCGACCGAAATCCTCGGCCGCGACGGCCAGCGTCTTAGTGACGCATGGGAGGTGTCATGCCGCGCACACCGCTCGGTCACCGTGCCGGGCTTTCCCAACTTCTTTCTGATCGGCGGCCCAAACAGCCCGATCGGCAACTTCTCGTACCTTATGACCGCGGAAGTGCAGATCGGCTACGTCATGGAGTGCCTGAAGCTGCTGCAACAGGGCTCATTCAGCGAGATGGAGCCGACTCTCGGGGCGACCGCAGCCTTCAATACCGAATTGGCAAACGCCCTGCCCCACACGGTGTGGGCCACCGGCGGCTGCCGCAGCTGGTATCTCGACAAAAGCGGGACTGTGGTCACCTGGCCCTGGAACTACGAACGCTTCAAGTCCGACCTGTCGGCACCGCGGCTGGAGGAGTTCCTGGTCCAATAGCCGGTCGCGTTGCGCCCGGGGCCCGCCAGCCGCCGGATGAATTCCGGTTGACTGTATTGCGCCGCTCTCATGCTCGCCCACGGGAAAAGCAGAGCAGAACGCGCTGGAGCCCTTGGGGCTTGCACGGGATCATGTAGGATAGCGGTCACGACCTCTGCCGGCGACGCTGCCGGCCGACAGACCGCTTGCTCTGGGACTGCTTGATGACCGCGCATGTCATAGTCACCGACGAAGCCGCCACACGCGTAATCCGGCTGCGCAGGCCCGAGAAGAAGAACGCGATCACCGAGGAGATGTTTCGCGCGATCAGCGATGCGATCGACAAGGCGCAGAACAATCCGAATATCCGCTGCCTGATCATCACCGGTGGCTCCGGCGTGTTCACCGCGGGCAACGACATCGAGGACCTGCTCGCGCAGGGCACCTCGACCGGCGAGACGCCGCCCGCCTCCGACCTGGTCAAGTTCCTGTATTCACTGGCCCACAATGTGAAGCCGATCATCGCCGCCGTCGACGGCGTCGCGATGGGCATCGGCACCACGATGCTGTTTCACTGCGACTATGTGCTGGCGAGCAAGGCCGCGCTGTTCTCGACGCCGTTCTCCAATTTCGGCCTGGTGCCGGAAGGCGCTTCCAGCCTGCTGATGCCGCGGACGATGGGCCACCAACGCGCCTTTGCGATGCTGGTGATGGGCCGCACCATGTCGGCCGACGACGCCCGCGTCGCCGGTTTCGTCAACACCGTGGTGGCGCCGGGGCACGCCGAGGTCGAGGCGCACAAGGTGGCGCGCGAGATCTGCGCGCTGCCGGCCGAGGCGGTGGCGATCTCGCGCCGCCTGATCCGGCTGCCGCCCGAGGACGTCACCCGCCGCATCGAGCAGGAGAACCACCTGTTCAGCGAGCGGATGCGCTCCAGGGAGGCGGTCAGCGCCTTCAAGGCCTTCATGGCCCGCACGAAGGATTGAAACGAAGCGTCGCAAAATTGTAGTGGCGTCGCGTCATGATCGTGTGTTCCATGATCATGCACGCCATGGACAGGTCATGAGACAGCCCCGCCTTTTGCCCCTCACCGCGCTCTGTGCGCTCGGATTGGCCGCAGCAGGTCCCTGCCTGGCGCAGACCGCAGCGCCGGTGAGCTTGCGCATTCTCGCGATCAACGATTTCCACGGCTATCTGCGACCGCCCCCGGGCGGCATCCGCATCACCGATCCCGCTGATGCGACCAAAAAGATCATGGTGCCCGCCGGCGGCGCCGAGCGATTGGCAACCGTCGTCAAGCGGCTGCGCGAAGGCCACAACAACAACATCTTCGTCGCGGCCGGCGACCTGATCGGCGCGAGCCCGTTTTTGTCGGCGATGTTCCACGACGAGCCGACCATCGAGTCGCTGTCGATGATGGGGCTTGCGATCTCCTCGGTCGGCAACCACGAGTTCGATGAGGGCAAGGACGAACTCCTGCGGATGCAGAATGGCGGCTGCCACCCGGTCGACAAATGCCAAGGGCCGCATCCATTCCTGGGGGCCAAATTCCGCTATCTCGCCGCCTCCACGATCGACAAGGCCACCGGCAAGCCGGTGTTTCCGCCCTACGAGATCAAGGAGTTCGACGGCATTCCGGTGGCCTTCATCGGGCTGACGCTGAAGAACACGCCGAACCTGGTGTCGCCGGCCGGCGTCGCCAGTCTCGACTTCCGCGACGAGGCCGAGACCGTCAATGCGCTGGTCCCCGAGTTGAAGGCGAAGGGCGTCGAGGCGATCGTGGTGCTGATCCACGAAGGCGGCTTTCCGACCGGCGACTATAATGAATGCCCCGGCATCTCCGGGCCGATCGTCGAGATCGTCAAGAAATTCGACAAGGCGGTCGACGTCGTGATCTCCGGCCACACCCACCAGGCCTATGTCTGCGAGATCGACGGACGGCTCGTCACATCAGGTGACAAATACGGCACGCTGGTCACTGCGATCGATCTTCAGCTCGATCCGAAGAGCCATGACGTGATCAGCGCCAAGGCCGACAACACCATCGTGAAGATCGCCGGCACAGCCAAGGACCCGGAGCAGAGCGCGCTGCTGGAATCCTACGACCGGCTGGCCGCGCCGATCGCCAACCGTGCGGCAGGCACGGTGACGGAAACGCTGTCGCGCACGCCCGCCGAGACCGGCGAAAGCGTGCTCGGCGATATCGTCGCGGACGCGCAGCTGCGCGCGACGAGTTCTGAGCCGAATGGCGGTGCGGTGATCGCCTTCACCAATCCCGGCGGCGTGCGCACCGACATCGTCAAGCGCGAGGACGGCGCCGTCACCTATGCCGACATTTTCGCCAGCCAGCCGTTCCGCAACCAGCTGGTGACGATGACGCTGACCGGCAAGCAGCTCAAGGACTTGCTGGAGCAGCAATGGGCCGACCCGAAGCGGCCGCGCGCCCTACAGGTCTCGAAGGGCTTCGCCTATGCGTGGGATGCGAGCAAGGGAGACGGCGCGCGCATCATCGCCGAACGGATGTCGCTCGACGGCAAGCCGATCGATCCGCCGGCGAGCTATCGCGTCACCGTGAACAATTATCTCGCCGAGGGCGGCGACGGCTTCACGGTGTTCAAGCAAGGCACGGCGCAGCAATTCGGCATCTACGACGTCGATGCGCTCTATGCCTATTTCAAGGCCAACAGCCCGGTCGGCCCGGCGGCCGGCAAACGGATCGAGCGGATCAATTGACGTGCGGGCATGGAACATCCGTGGGGCGGAGACGGGAGACAGGCCTTTCCGGCGAGCCGGTAACGGCCTAAATTAGGGGATCGTTTGTGCATGATCTTGTTCGGAAAACCGCTGCGCACTTTTCCGGATCATGCGTCCTCGTACGCGCCCCCATTGCGCCGGGAATTTGCATGACACTGCTTCTGACGCACACCGCCTGCCTCAATCACCTGACCCCACCCGGACATCCCGAACGCCCCGACCGGCTGCGCGCGGTTGCCGAGGTGCTCGGCGAAGACCGCTTCAAGGCGCTGGTGCGCGACCTCGCGCCGGAAGGCGACCTCGACAGCGTGCTGCTCTGTCACGGCGAGCACTATGTCGGCGAGCTGCGCCACATCGCGCCGACCTCCGGCATGATCTACATCGACGGCGACACCTCGATGTCGCCGGGCACCTGGGAAGCCGTGATGCGCGGCGTCGGCGGCGCGGTGGCGGCGACCGATGCGGTGATGGAGGGCAAGCACCAGAACGCCTTCGTCGCGGTGCGCCCGCCCGGACATCACGCCGAGAAGTCGACGCCGATGGGCTTCTGCTTCTTCGACAATGTCGCGATCGCCGCGCGGCACGCGCAGCACAAATACGGCATCAAGCGCGCCGCGATCATCGATTTCGACGTCCATCACGGCAACGGCACGCAGGATATCTTCTGGGCCGATCCGACCGTGATGTACTGCTCGACGCATCAGATGCCGCTGTTCCCCGGCACTGGCGCTTCCGGCGAGCGCGGCGAACACGACACCGTCGTCAACGCGCCGCTTTCGCCCGGCGACGGCGGCGCCAAATTCCGCTCCGCCTTCGAGAACCTGATCCTGCCGCAGCTCGAGAAGTTTTCCCCCGAGCTCGTCGTGATCTCGGCGGGCTTCGACGCGCATCACCGAGATCCGCTGGCCTCGATCAACCTGACCGGCGAGGATTTCGGCTGGGTCACGCGCAAGCTGATGGACCTCGCCGACAAGAGCGCCGGCGGCCGCGTCGTCTCCGTGCTGGAGGGCGGCTACGACCTCGAGGGCCTGAAAGAGTCGGTGGCATCTCACGTCACCGCATTGATGGGCAGGTAAATCCCCGCCACAATACCCCCGCAAAAATTCGATTGATTCTGCGCCGGGGTGAACATGACCTGCGACGGGTCATGTTTGGACGACGAGATCCGATCACGGTCTGATCGGCGCACTGGGAACACATAATGGCCGAAAACACGCAAGCGGACGTCAAGAAGCTCTCCTTTGAACGCGCGATCGAGGAACTCGAATCGATCGTCAAGCGGCTCGAGGACGGCAAGGTCCCGCTTGAGGAATCGGTCGCGATCTATGAGCGCGGCGAGGCACTGAAGCGGCGCTGCGAGGAATTGCTGCGCCAGGCCGAAGCCCGCGTCGACAAGATCACCACCGACGCCTCGGGCCAGCCGACCGGCACCGAGCCGCTCGACGTGCAGTAGCGCCGATACGCCGCGATCATGCGACAGGATGTCCGCCTGGGCGGGCGATTGTTGCTGTGCATTTCCGTTGAACGATCGCGCCGCGGGGCAACCGCGGCAATCGGGTGCGGCTGCGAATCAGGCCGCTCCGGACCATCCGGCTGCCGCTAAATTAGCCAGAATGGAACCCGATCCCGGCCCAAGCATTGAAAAGTCTAGACTTTTCAGGACGGCGCATAGGAACCCTGCGCCGCCTATCGGGTTGGCTTTGGCTACGGCTTTGGTGTAATGCTTCCAGTTCTATGGGCATTTGAGGGTGGCGGGCGGCCCGAATTTTTCGGGCGGCATGCATCTCAAATGGTTCGACAAAACTGAACCGGGACGGGTGAAGAGCGACCAAGGTGATGCATATCACGTGGTCCAATCCGGAGTGAATCTAGGCTTACAACCAGGCAGGGCCTGCCGGGACGGCACCCAGTGTCTGGCATTCGCTGCGCGGTGAGCGCGCCAACCCATCTCGCGTCGGGCCGTTCGTTCCGACAGGCAAAAATTGGAAATTCGCTGTGACCACATTTAGTAAAACGCCGCTTCTTGACACTATTCACACGCCGGATGACCTGCGCAAGCTGAAGGTCGAGCAGGTGCGGCAGGTTGCCGACGAGCTCCGCCAGGAAACCATCGACGCCGTATCGGTGACCGGCGGCCATTTCGGCGCCGGCCTCGGCGTGGTCGAACTGACCACCGCCATCCACTACATCTTCGACACCCCGCGCGACCGCCTGATCTGGGACGTCGGCCACCAGGCCTATCCGCACAAGATCCTGACCGGTCGCCGCGACCGCATCCGCACCCTGCGCACCGCCGGCGGCCTCTCCGGCTTCACCAAGCGCACCGAGAGCGACTACGATCCGTTCGGCGCCGCGCACTCCTCGACCTCGATTTCGGCCGGCCTCGGCATGGCCGTGGCGCGCGACCTCTCCGGCGGCAAGAACAACGTTATCGCCGTGATCGGTGACGGCGCGATGTCGGCGGGCATGGCCTATGAGGCCATGAACAACGCCGGCGCGATGAA
>DASVOL010000470.1:0-7772 GCA_036383375.1 Bradyrhizobium sp.
ATGCGGCGGATGACGCCCATGCCGAAACTGACGGAGACAAGAACGAAGGCGATATAGTCGAGATGCTCCAGCGCCGTGCCGGCCAGCGTCGTGCCGGCCATGAGTTCGGGCGCGAAAGCCTGGACGCTTTCCGGAATCAGGATCTTGCCGAGCGTGCCCTCGTCGGTCGCCTCGACCTCCCTGGTCGCCTTGTCGGTCTCGATCTCGGCGATGACGTCACCGGACTTGATGGTCTCGCCTTCCTTTTTCAGCCATTTGGCGAGGTTGCCCTTCTCCATGGTGGGCGACAGCGCAGGCATCAGCACTTGAATGGGCATATCAGCTCCCGAAATCGGTCTTGAGATTCTTCTGCGCGGGTGGGGTCAGCGGTAGATGTCGGTGTAGAGCTCGGCCGGATCGGGCTCGGGATCGTGCTGCGCGAAGTCGGCGGCTTCGTTGACGATCTCGCGCACCTCGGCGTCGATCGCCTTCAAGTCCTGCTCGCTCACGCCTGCCCCCAGCAGGCGGTTGCGCACCTGCTCGATCGGGTCCTGGTCGTGGCGAACCTTCTCGACCTCCTCGCGGGTGCGGTACTTCGCCGGATCGGACATCGAATGGCCGCGGTAACGGTAGGTCTGCATCTCCAGGATGATCGGACCGTTGCCGCCGCGGCACCATGCCGTGGCTTCATCGGCGGCAGCCTTCACGGCGCGCACGTCCATGCCGTCGACCTGCCTGCCGGGAATGTTGAAGGAGACGCCGCGCTTGGAGAAGTCCTGCTGCGCCGACGCGCGCGACACCGCGGTGCCCATCGCGTACCGATTGTTCTCGATGACGTAGATCACCGGCAGCTTCCACAGCTCTGCCATATTGAAGCTCTCGTAGACCTGGCCCTGGTTGGCCGCGCCGTCACCGAAATAGGTCACGCTGACGTTATCGTTGCCGCGATAGCGGTTGGCGAACGCAAGGCCGGTGCCGAGCGACACCTGCGCGCCCACGATTCCGTGACCGCCGTAGAAATGCTTCTCCTTGCTGAACATGTGCATGGAGCCGCCCTTGCCGCGGGAATAGCCGCCGCGGCGTCCGGTCAGTTCCGCCATCACGCCCTTGGCTTCCATGTCGCAAGCCAGCATGTGACCGTGGTCGCGGTAGCCCGTTATGACCTCGTCGCCCGACTTCAGAGCCATCTGCATGCCAACCACGACCGCTTCCTGGCCGATATAGAGATGGCAGAAGCCACCGATCGCACCCATGCCGTAGAGCTGACCGGCCTTCTCCTCGAAGCGCCGGATCAGGAGCATGTCCCGCAGTGCCTTGAGCTCCTGCTCCCTGGAGAATTCGGGCGGAGAGCCGGCTGTCTCGTGCCCTGATTCTTTTGCGACGGTTTTCTTCGGTGCGGCCATGGCAATTCCGGGTGAGAGAAGTCGAAGAACCCTCTCTAACCCAACTCAAATCGCCTTGGAAGGATTGCGTTCGCCCGATGGAATTTTGCTATGCCGCACTGCAGCGCGGCGCGACACTTTTGTGATAGTGCGCGAACGTTTTTGAAATTTGCGAACGCGTCAGTTCGACTTGTTGATCCGAACGAGGTCGCGCGGGTTGGCGTAGTCGAGCTGGAAGCGTGCACGCTCGTCCAGCATGTCGGGATCGACCCGGTCCGACCGCAACAGCGACACCCGCTGCTCGCCCTCGGCCCGCTCCTTCTTCAACCGCGCCAGCTCCGAGGTCAGCGCGATGATTTCCTGGTCGAGTTCCTGCCGCGCGTTCAGGCCGTATTTGCCGGTGTAGGCGTTGACGCCGAAATAGCCGACCATCAGCGCCGCCAGCGTATAGAGGGCGAGCCCGGTCAGAATCGATTTGAGGCGTGTGCGCGAAACCATGGCCGCGAAGATGCGGCCATGGGGTTAACGAACGCTAAACTTACTCAGCCGTTCTGCTTCGCGACGAAGGCCGCGAAGGCGTCGAGATATTGCTGCAACACCGTCTTGAGCGACTCCTTGGTCAGTTCGCCCTTGTCGTCGAATGCATCGCCGATGCCGTTGAGATAGGTTTCCGGCTGACCGAGGATCGGGCCGGAAATGCCCGGCAGGATGTTCTGCAGGTGCTTCGCCGCGCTGACGCCGCCGAGCGGACCCGGCGAGTTGGAGATGATGCCGACCGGCTTGCCGATGAACGAGCTCTTGCCATATGGCCGCGAGGCGACGTCGATCGCGTTCTTCAGCACGCCCGGGACCGAGCGATTGTATTCGGGAGTCACGAACAGCACGCCATTTGACTTCTGCAGCTTCTCGCGGAAGGCGAGCCAGTCCGCCGGCGGCGCCGCCTCAAGGTCCTGGTTGAAGAAGGAAATCCCCTCGAGGGTCGTCACATCGAGCTTCAGCGAGGCCGGCGCGAGCTTGGCCAGCGCATTGGCGATCTTGAGCGAGAAGCTCTGCTTGCGGATGCTGCCGACGATGGCGACGATGTTATAGGCCATTGCAAATTCCCCTCGGGTTGCGCGTAGGACTGGTGCACATCACCTACCGGCACACCAAGAAAGATGCAAGTGCATGGATCGTTCAATTCCGGAAACGCAGCGTTTAGGAAACCGCCCCGCCGGGGCGTTCAACGCGCGTCCGGCCCCTCAAGTTTCAGGCGTTCGGCGAGATCGCCGCTGAAATGGTGCTGATGAGTCAGGCCGCGGGATACGGCACGGCCATCGCCGGTGTCGATCTATTTCGGAGGCGGGACATCGGCCGGCTTGTCCGCGGGCACGAGCTTGCCGCCAGACTTTGCAGCCGCCGGTCTGGCCCCGTTTGCGGGCGCCTGTTTTTGCGCGGCCGGCGGCTCGGGCGCGGTGGGCGCGCTCTGTCCAATCGATACCGAGATTCCGAACAGCCGCCAATGCCCGTTCACCGGTGCGAACGCCAGGTCGAAATTGACCTGGTTCGGCACCGAGGGAAAGAAGCCCGCCATATGCATCAGTCCGTTCGCCTCGATCTGCGGCAACAGATTGAGCTGCGGATCGATCACGGCGACACCGGAAAGATCGAGATTGTCGTTGCGCAACTTGGCGAAGATCTCCCCGAGGCGAGCAGCCGAGTTGATTTGAAAGCCCGGCGCGCCGATATCGCGCAGCACCGTGTAGTTACCCGTCTTGTTGGCGTGATCGAGTGCGAGCAGCGAGGAGCGGACCAGCATGAGCACGCCGTTGCGGTCGATCTGGGCCGGCTTTGGTGCCGGCGGAGGCGTTTCCGCGTGACAGGCGGCAGCCGCCGCCAGCAACGCACCCGCAGCTATCAGGGCCAGCGGCCAAACTGCTTTCCGATCACCACGCAACGGTCACTCCGGCCCGTCCCCCGACGCCGCCCTGCGCGAAACCGGCCGCGACGCCACCATTGAGCACGACATACTGGCTGAGCCGCATCTGTGCTCCGAGGCTCATGGCATTCTGTCCGCGGAACGTGCCCCAATTGGTCGAGATCGCAAATCTCTTGTCGGATGGCAGTGCCGAGCCACCCATGGCAATGGCGATCGCCGTCCCCTCGAAGGCCTGCCGCATCTGCGTCTGCAACGTCGAGACGTTACCCTGCAGCGTCGATACGTTGGTTTGGAGGCTGGATATGTCTTGTGGACTGAAGTTGGCCGCCGCCAAGTGCCCGGCGGCGTCGGTCGTCACGACCTGGGTCGGGCCGGATTGCGCGGCGAGGCTTGCAGCCGAGGTAATGCCGGACATGCGGTAGGTGCTGCTGCTGGTACCGACCGAGATCTGGTTGGCCGCCGTCGTCGTCGCACCGGCGCCGATCGCAGTCGAATTGGCAAAGGTCGCGGTGGCATTGCTGCCGAAGGCGGCGGAATTCGCTCCCGTCGCCACCGCGCCGTCGCCGAACGCTGCGCCGCCATTGGAGGCCAGCGCACCGGCGCCGACCGCGATCGAGCCTGTCGCAACCGCGCCATTGCCAATCGCGATCGCATTGGCCCCCGTGGCGGCGGCATTGTAACCGACCGCAACGGCACCGGACGCGGTCGCCGTTGAGCCGGCCCCGACCGCGGTGGCGCCGGTCGCGCTGGCCGTACTGGCCTGGCCGATCGCAGTCGTCGCCGTACCGGCTGCGTTGCTGCCCTGGCCGAACGCGCTTGCGGTTGAGCCGTTGGCGATGCTGTTCGCGCCGACGGCTGTCGCGGAATCGCCGATTGCGTTGGCCGCCTGTCCCGTCGCGGTTGCAGAAAGGCCGAGCGCGAGACTGTTCTGTCCCGTTGCTGTTGTGAAAGTGCCGCTTGCGTTACTGCCTTGTCCCGTCGCGGTCGCCTGCCCGCCGTTCGCGAAGCTGCTCGCGCCCGACGCCGTCGCGGCGGCTCCAGTCGCGGTGCTAAAAGTGCCGTAGGCGCTTGCATTGGCGCCGGTGGCCAGGCTGTCGTTGCCGGTCGCGGTCGCCTGCCCGCCGTTCGCGAAGCTGCCCGCGCCGATCGCCGTCGCGGTGGCTCCGCTGGCGGTGCTAAAAGTGCCGAAGGCGCTTGCAGTGATGCCGGTGGCCGCGCTTTCGTGGCCGATCGCGGTCGCATCGGAGCCGGTCGCCGCACTGCTTGAGCCGTAGGCCGTCGCAGCTATGCCGGTCGTGCTCGCGCCGGAGCCAACCGCCGTCGCAAACCCTGACGGGGCATTGACGACACCGCCACCCGCCGCATAGTCCGCCGAGCGCGCCGCCGATGGGTAGAGCATCGCAGTGGCGCCGAGCACGCAGAAGGCTCCGCGGGCAAGCATCCCGCTTGCCGACAAGCCGGCCTTGCTTCCGACTGCCGGGATGATGGTTCTGTGACGCCGATCACCGTGCATGCGAGCCCCCCCCAAACGGACGGCGCGAGTCAGACGATCGACCTGCCGTTGCGGCACCTTCCTCAAGTCGCGCGACGCTCGCATCTGACGTTCGTCGGAGGCCCGTATGGAAAGCGGCTGTTTCAACCCGAACGCCAGCGAGTGAGACTTTGCAGCAACATCCCGAAATGCCTACAATCGAGCCTTGCGGCGCGAATGCCATCCGGGCCAGATTGCAACCAGGCAGGGGCTGATCGATGCTTGGCGGCACGCTTTCCGGCGAAGACGGGGTGCTCGATCTCGTCGCCGCAATCTACGATGCCGCACTCGATGCCGCGCGCTGGCCTGATGTCCTCAACCGGATCGGTGATGCCGTCGGCGGGCCGGAGGTGATCTTCGGCGTGTACGATCCGGCAACCGGGCTCTCGAACCTGCTCGCACCGCGGATCGATCCCGTGCTGGTCAACCGCCTGCTGGACTGGGCGCCGCGCAATCCGCTGCTGCCGCTCGGCATCGGCCAGGCGCCGGGCAAGGTTTTCACCGTTGGCAGCTTCATCACGCGGGACCAATTCACGGACACGGATTTTTATCAGGAGTGGTGGCTCCCGGCCGGTTACGACACCGATCCGCTGACCACCAACCTGCTGGTCGACGATGGCGCAACGGGAATCTTCACGAGCCACGGATCGCTGAGACGGCCGTCATTTGGCGCCGATCAGAAGCGCCTGTTCGCTGCGTTAGCGCAACATCTGGTCCGCGCAGTCGCGTTGCAGCGCCGCCTGTTTCGGCTGACCTTCGCCAGCGAGAGCGCGCTCGAGGGCTTTGACAAATTGCAGCAGGGCTTCTTGCTCGTCGATGCGGAGGCAAGGCCCCTGTTCACCAACCGCATCGCCGATGCGCTCCTCGACGCCGATGATGGGCTACAGCTCCAGGCCGGTAGTCTGTCGGCATCCGACGCCGACGGCGGGCGGATGCTGCGGAAACTGGTATTGGCCTGTGCGGCACCCGCCGGTATCGGTGCCGGCGGCGAACTCACGCTGCGACGGCACACCGGCCGACCGCTTAATGTTCTCGTGACACCAGTGCCGCTGGAGACAGCAATGGCTGCGCTGCCCTGGACCGTTTCGCGGCGCCCTGTCGCGATCGTGCTGGTGACCGATCCCGAGACGGACATACAGGCACGCCTCGGCAGCCTGCAACGACGTTTCGGCCTGACGCCTGCGGAAGCCGCCTTCGCGCTGGAAATCGTCAAGGGCGACGGCCGTCAGGCCGCCGCTGACAGACTAGGCATCACCGTCGGGACGGCACGAACGCATTTGTCGAACATCTTCGACAAGACCGGGTCGAAGCGACAGGCCGAGTTGGTGCGCTTGCTCTTGCAGAAGTGGACCAGGCCATTGCTCGATCGCCCGATGCGACGGGCGGCCGAAACATTGTCCCGCCGCCGGCCGGACGCGCCGGGTGAGCAGCAGCCGCATCAATGCAAGGGCCAGCCATCGAATTCCGGAAACGCGCCGCCCGGGGCCAATTGTCGACACGTTCTTCCAAACATAATGTGGCTGGATTTCACGGACCATCCGGCCGACCGAAGAGCAGGCAATGGCAGAGCGCAAGATCCGGGTTGCAATCCTGTTCGGCGGGCGATCGGCCGAACATGACGTCTCGCGGGCGTCGGCGGCCAATGTGCTTCGTTCGCTCGACCCGGATCGCTATGACGCAACGGCGATCGGCATCACCCGCGACGGCCGCTGGGTCGTCACCGATGCGGGAAACGGCGCCGGCACGGGCAGCGGCGCCCTGACCATTCCAGACCGGGCGCCGCAACTTGCTTTGCTGCCGGGCGGACAGGGCCGCGTCGTGGTGCTTCAGGGACCGACGGCGGGGCCGGCAGAATTGCCGGCATTCGACGTCGTCTTCCCGGTGCTGCATGGACCGAACGGCGAGGACGGCACGGTGCAGGGTGCGCTGGAATTATCCGACGTCGCCTATGTCGGCTCGCGCGTGATGGGCTCGGCCGCCGGAATGGACAAGGACGTCGCCAAGCGCCTGATGCGCGAAGCGGGATTGCCGATCGTCCCCTTTGTCGCGATGTCGAGCGCCGCTCCCATCAACTATGACGCCGCAGTCAGCGTCCTCGGGTCGCAGGAGGTCTTCGTCAAGCCCGCCAACATGGGATCATCGGTCGGCGTGTCCAGGGCGCGCACCGCGGAGGACTTCGAGGCCGCTTGCAGACTGGCGCTCCGCTTCGACAGCAAGATCCTGATCGAGCGCGGCGTCGCGCCGATCCGCGAGGTCGAATGCTCCGTGCTCGAGGATGCCGAGGGCCGCGTCCGTGCCTCCCAGCTCGGCGAGATCGTGCCCTCCGACAAGCACGGCTTCTATTCTTACGACGCCAAGTATCTCGATGCGGATGGCGCGCTGCTGCAGGTGCCGGCCAACGTGCCGGCTGCCATCGCCGAAACCATCAGGGAGCTCGCCATCAAGACCTTCGGCGTGCTGGGCTGCGAAGGCATGGCGCGGATCGACTTCTTCCTGCACGGCGAGCAGGCCTTCGTGAACGAGGCGAACACCCTGCCCGGCTTCACCAACATCAGCATGTATCCGCGGCTGTGGGAGGCCAGCGGCCTGCCCCAATCCGAGCTGATGGATGTCCTGATCGGCCACGCCCTGGAGCGCCACAAGCGCTCCAGGAAGCTGGCATTCGAGCGCGAATAGAGCGTTACGCGCCCTTGTTCGGATTGATCAGGAATTTCTCACCGGTGGCGCGCTTGCCGTAGACCGCGATGTTGTCGAGCTGCAGGGTCTCCTGTAGCGACACCACCTTGGTGTAGTGGCTGGCGAAGGTCGTCTTCAACTCGGCCACCACGCGCTGGCGCAGCTTGTTGCCGGCCTCCGGACCGATCTTCATCAGGAACGGGAACAGCAGCCAGCCGCCGATGCCCCAAGCCATGCCGAAGCCGCGCGGGAGCTCGATCTCGCGGGTATCGAGGCTGCCATAGAC
>DASVOL010000471.1:0-3273 GCA_036383375.1 Bradyrhizobium sp.
GAAGGCAATGTCGATCTCTCCGCCTATGTCAGCGTCAACGCGTTCCTGCGCCGGATCGAGGCGTTGCCGGGCTTCGTCCCCTTTGCCAAGACGCGCGCCGGCCTGGCGGCCGCTGCGTGACAGGTCGACCGGGCGTGCCCAAAGGGCGCGCCCGTCCAACCCCGAAGGGGAGGGCGATGCGATGAGCGACAGGCGAACCAAGAGCAAGCTCGCGACCTGGCATGCCGGCGAGATGGCGATCCAGCAGAAGGTCGGTGTCGCCGAGAAGATGGCGGCCGTCGGCCAGCGCGCGGTGCGGGACTTCATGCCCGACCAGCATCGCGATTTCTTCGCGCAGATTCCCTTCATCGTGGTCGGCAGCGTCGACCGCAGCGGCGACGTCTGGGCCTCGCTGCTGGCCGGCCGGCCCGGCTTCATCTCTTCGCCTACGCCGCGCAGCCTCGAGATCGATGCGCGGCCTGACGTCACCGATCCCGCAAGCGAAGGTATGCGCGAGGGTGATGCGATCGGATTGTTGGGAATCGAATTGCACACGCGGCGTCGCAACCGCGCCAACGGGCTGCTTCGCGCGTCGTCGGGCAAGGCGCTCAGCTTCGAACTCGACCAGAGCTTTGGCAATTGTCCGCAATATATCCAGTTGCGCGATTTCGCCTTTGTGCGCGAGCCGGACGCAGCTTTCATCGGAGAGGTCGAGCAGGGCACGACGCTCGATCAGGCGGCGCGCGACACGATTGCGGCGGCGGATACGTTCTTCGTGGCGTCCTATGCCGAACGCGAGGACCGTCGCCAGGTCGACGTCTCACATCGCGGCGGCAGAGCGGGTTTCGTCCGCGTCGCCGCTGACGGCACGCTGACGATCCCCGATTTCGCCGGCAACCTGTTCTTCAACACGCTCGGCAACATCCTCGTCAACGGCAAGGCGGGGCTGCTGTTCGTCGATTTCGAAACCGGCGACATGCTGCAGCTGACCGGCGATGCCGAGGTGATGCTGGACTCGCCCGAGATCGCGGCGTTCCAGGGCGCCGAACGGCTCTGGAGTTTTCGCGTCCGCCGATTGGTGCGCAGGCGCGGTGCGCTGCCGCTGCGCTGGGCATTCCGGGCCGACGGCTGGTCGCCGAACGCGCTGATGACCGGCGACTGGGCGCAGGCCGCCGACCGGCTCCGCGCGGCCGAGCGCGCGACGCAGTGGCGTCCGTTCAAGGTCACCAAGATCGTCGACGAGTGCCGTTCGATCCGCTCGTTTCATCTGCAGCCGAACGATGGCGCGGGGCTGCTGCGGCACCAGGCCGGACAGCATCTGCCGATCCGCCTCGCACTGCCCGGCTCTGAGAAGCCGGTCATTCGCACCTACACGCTGTCGGTGGCGCCGTCGGACGGCATGTACCGCATCAGCGTGAAGCGCGACGGCTTGGTGTCGCAGCATCTCCACGACAATATCCATGTCGGCGACGTCATCGAGGCGCGGGCGCCGAGCGGCGGCTTCACGATCGATGCGCGCGAGAAACGGCCCGCAGTGTTGCTGGCAGGCGGCGTCGGCATCACGCCGATGCTCGCGATGCTCCGCCACGTGGTCTATGAGGGCCTGCGCACCCGCGGCATCCGGCCGACCTTCCTGTTCCAGGCCGCGCGTGCCAGGGCCGAGCGCGCGTTTGGAGATGAATTGCAGCAATTGGCCGATGCCGCAGGCGGCGCAGTGCGGATCACGCGCGTCCTCGGTGATGTCGACGGCGCCGAGCAGGGTGCCGATTACGACGCTGCGGGACGGATCGACATGGCGCTACTGTCGCGCGTCCTGCCGTTCAACGATTACGATTTCTATCTGTGCGGCCCGCCGCAGTTCACCCAATCGCTCTATGACGCCCTGCGTGGCTACAACATCGCCGACGGCAGGATTCACGCCGAGGCGTTCGGTCCGTCGTCGCTGGTGCGGAAGCCGGACGTGGCCGCGACAGTGCCGCCGCGCCGGCCGCCTGCGACCACGCCGGTCCCGGTCGCCTTCACCGCATCGCTGAAGGAAGCGCGCTGGACGCCGGAGTCGGGAACGCTGCTCGAACTGGCGGAGCAGCGCGGCCTCAGCCCGGCGTTCAGTTGCCGGGAAGGTAATTGCGGAAGCTGCCGCACCCGATTGCTGGCAGGCGCCGTGACTTATCTGAAGGAGCCGACCGCCGAGGTGGCCGATGATGAAGTGCTGATCTGCTGCGCTGTCCCGGCGAAGCCGGATGGCGACGGCGAGGGACGGATCCAGCTGGATCTTTGATCAGCCGAGTTCTTCGACTCGCGCCGTCTTCGCTGACGTTCAGCCCATGCTGCCCGGCATGAAACAGCGCGGCCTTGGGTGGCCATCGAGGTAATACGGCCACACCATGGTGCGGCCGGCGCGGTTCGGGCCAGCGACGACGGCCTCGTCGGGGACATCGACCCACTCGCCCTCGAGGCGGACGCGATAGTGACCGTCCTTAGTGTCCCAATCGGCATCGTCGACGCGCTGCGCGTCGCTGCCGTCGCAGCAGGGCCCTTTGCCGCTGTGCAGGCTCTCGTACCAGCCGTTCAACTCGGGATGGTCGTGATCATGGGCCTGCGCCGGGCCGATCGCCGGCAACGCCAGCAAGCCGGTGGCAAAAAGCATCGCACGCCAAAACGGTTTACTCATCTGATCCCAGATACGGAAAGGCCCAGCAGCCAATCCGGACATGGTCATCCCATGCGCCACATCAATAAGATGATGGACGACATATATTCACATTCGTGCGAGGGCGCAGTGGACGGCCGGGCCGGCAAACTCAGGCGAGCAGGCCCATCACCTGGTCGATCACGGCCTTCACCCGCTTCGAATCCGGCCTCTGGTGCGCGAGCGCCAGCAGGCCGGCATGCACCACCATGATGGTGTGCGCGGTGACGTCGGGGTCGAAGCCCTTGCTGAACTGGGCGCGGTCGGCACGCAGCCGCGTGCGCAACAGCTCTTCGAGCCGCCGGTTGTAGCGTTCGATGCTCCTGCGGAGCTCGGCCTGGTCGAGCGAGCCGTCGGTCGCGGAATTGATCGACAGGCAGCCGCGCTGTCCCTTCTCGCCCGAGCAATAGGGAATGAAGCCGGTGAGCCACTGCCGGATCGCCTCACGGGCCGGCACAGGCTGGGCCAGGGTGCGCTCGGCCCAGCCCAGGATGCCGTCGTGATAGCGGTCCAGCACTTTCAGGAACAGCGCGTTCTTGTCGCCGAACGCCGCATAGAGGCTGGGTTTTGCGACGCCGCTCGCCGCCGTGATCTCGTCGAGCGAG
>DASVOL010000472.1:0-19906 GCA_036383375.1 Bradyrhizobium sp.
CCGGCAGCCGCGCCGCCGGCAGGTGCGGCCGATGGCGACGTCTCGCTGGTGATGATGCTGGACCTCGAAACCGAGGTCGAGATGAAGCTGCCCGGCCGTTACAAGGTCTCGCCGCAGATCGCCGGTGCGATCAAGGCGGTCGCGGGCGTGGTCGACGTGCAGACGCTGTAGGCGACGATCCCGGCGACGCTGTGGAGAGCCAATGGCTTCGGCTTAAGCACTATTGCAACCACACCGTGCTTGTTTCTATGGTCACCCCCGCTGGGAATTTCGGGGGCGGGATGTTCGGACGTTATGCGGCCTTGCTGGCCGGTGGGTTGATGGTGGCGGGCTGCGTGAGCGATGGCGTCGGCACTAACTATGCGGCGGTCTCGCAGAAGTTCGGGCCGCCGAAGCCGGGACATTCCCGCGTCGTCGTGCTGCAGGAGAAGCGCAAGGGCCTGAGCATGGCGATCTGTGCCTGCGACGTGAAGCTCGATGGCGAGCCGATCGGCAAGGTCGCCATCGGCACTTATGCATTCGCCGATCGGCCCGCCGGCCGGCACCAGCTGGTCGCCAGCGAGGTGATGTTTCCCGGCGAGACCACGCACAATTTCACGACCGAGCCGGGGCGCACCTACTTCTTCCTGGTGAAATCGAGCGAGCGGCATGATGCCGTCACCGGCGTGACGATGGTGGGAGGTCTGGTCGGTGCGGTCGTTGCATCGGCCGCGACTTCGACCGCCGGCAATCCCGGGCCAGGCGATTTCGTTGCACTCGACGAGGCGACCGCGCGTACGACGCTGGCGGACCTGCAATTGGCGCAATAGGTGGCGTCCGGTCGGGCCACATCGGACCGGTTTGGGCCAAAACGGGCCAGTTCCGGGGTGTAAATGGCCCGTCCGGCCGGTGTAACCGGCCGTATTTCCTTGCTTCTCGCGCAAATCGCGCTATATAGCGCGCCATCTCACACGGAAACATGGCTCTCAAAGGCCGTCCGGTGGCAACCGGGCCATTCAGGCTCGTATGCTCACACGTTTCCGGAGGAACCAACCGGAGAATTAGATCTATGTCGCTGCCCGAATTCAACATGCGTCAGCTCTTGGAAGCTGGCGTTCACTTTGGCCACCAGGCCCACCGCTGGAACCCGAAGATGCAGGATTACATCTTCGGCGCCCGCAATAACATCCACATCATCGACCTCGCGCAGACCGTGCCGATGCTGCACCGTGCCCTGCAGGCGGTCAGCGATACCGTCGCCAAGGGCGGCCGCATCCTGTTCGTCGGCACCAAGCGCTCGGCCCAGGACGGCGTTGCCGATGCGGCCAAGCGTTCGGCCCAGTATTTCGTCAACTCGCGCTGGCTCGGCGGCACGCTGACCAACTGGAAGACGATCTCGGCCTCGATCAAGCGGCTGCGCCATCTCGACGACGTGCTGTCGTCGGGCGAAGCCAGCTCCTACACCAAGAAGGAGCGCCTGACGCTGCAGCGCGAGCGCGACAAGCTCGACCGTTCGCTCGGCGGCATCAAGGACATGGGCGGTCTTCCCGACATGATCTTCGTGATCGACACCAACAAGGAAGACATCGCGATCCAGGAAGCCCAGCGGCTCAACATCCCGGTCGCTGCGATCGTCGACACCAATTCGGACCCGAAGGGCATCACCTACGTGGTGCCGGGCAATGACGACGCCGGCCGCGCGATCTCGCTGTACTGCGATCTCGTCGCGCGCGCCGCCATCGACGGCATCTCGCGTGCGCAGGGCGATTCCGGCATCGATATCGGTGCGTCGGCTGCGCCGGTGCAGGAAGATCTCCCGGCGGCTGCGCCGTCCGGCTTCCAGGGCCTCGCTGGTCCGCGTGGCACCGCCGACAACCTCAAGAAGCTCACCGGCGTGTCCGGTACGATCGAGAAGAAGCTCAACGACCTCGGCATCTTCCACTACTGGCAGCTCGCCGAGCTCGACCACGACACCGCGCACAAGATCGGCGAAGAAGTCGGTCTGCCGAGCCGTGCCGACGCCTGGGTTGCCCAGGCCAAGACGCTCGCCGAAGCGGAATAAAAGTTACGCGGCGTGGCCGGGTCTCGCCCGGCCGCCGCTTCAATTCCACGAACAACGATTTCCCTGTCGCTGACAGCGGCGCCATCGGGCGCCGCGGTTTCTGTACAGGCAAGAAGGACATTGAACGATGGCAACGATCTCAGCAGCGATGGTCAAGGAACTCCGCGAGTCGACCGGCGCGGGCATGATGGATTGCAAGGCGGCGCTGACCGAGACCGACGGCGACATGACCGCCGCGCAGGATTGGCTGCGCAAGAAGGGCCTCTCCAAGGCCGCCAAGAAGGCCGGCCGCGTCGCGGCCGAAGGCCTGATCGGCGCGCTGACCTCCGGCACCAAGGGTGTGCTGGTCGAGGTCAATTCCGAGACCGACTTCGTTGCGCGCAACGAGCAGTTCCAGGGCCTGGTCAAGATGATCGCGCAGGTCGCGCTCAAGCACGGCTCCGACGTCGAGGCCATCAAGGCCGCCAAGGTTGGCGACTTCACGGTGGAGCGGGCGATCTCGGACGCGATCGCCACCATCGGCGAGAACATGTCGCTGCGCCGCGCCGCCTCGCTCGAGGTGAGCAAGGGCGTGGTGTCGAGCTACGTCCACAACGCCGTCGTCGAGGGCGCCGGCAAGATCGGCGTGATCGTGGCGCTGGAGTCCACCGGCAAGACCGATGAGCTCGCCGTGCTCGGCCGTCAGCTCGCCATGCACGTCGCGGCGGCAAAGCCGCTGGCGCTCGATCCGGCCGGGCTCGATCCGGAGACGGTCAAGCGCGAGAAGGACGTGCTGGCCGACAAGTACCGCCAGCAGGGCAAGCCGGAGAACGTCATCGAGAAGATCGTCGATTCCGGCCTGAAGACCTACTACAAGGAAGTCTGCCTGCTCGATCAGGCCTTTATCCACGACAGCGGCAAGTCCGTTGCCCAAGCGGTGAAGGAAGCTGAGGGTAAGGTCGGCGGGCCGATCAAAATCGCTGGCTTTGTGAACTATGCTCTCGGTGAGGGAATCGAGAAGCAGGAAAGCGACTTCGCCGCCGAAGTCGCGGCCGCCAGCGGCAAGAAGTAACCGCTGACACCAAGGCATCCGGCGCACGCGCCGGAAGCCTGCCTGCGCGGGATCAGAAAGCGATCGCATCATGGCTGAGCCGATCTATCGTCGCGTGGTGATCAAGCTGTCCGGCGAATATCTGGCCGGCTCCCACGGCTTCGGTATCGACCAACCGACGGTCGACCGCGTTGCCGACGACCTGATCGCGGCCCGCAAGCTCGGCATCGAGGTCGCGGTCGTGATCGGCGGCGGCAACATCGTCCGCGGCGTCGAGGTGTCCTCGCGCGGCGTGTCCCGGCCGACCGGCGACACCATGGGCATGCTTGCCACCATGATGAACTGCCTTGCGCTCGAGGCGGCGATCGAGCGCAAGGGGACCCCGGCGCGGACCTTGTCGGCATTCGTGATGCCGGAGATTTCCGAGCTGTTCACCCGTAGTGCGACGCACAAATATCTCGCCGAGGGACGCATCGTCCTGCTCGGCGGTGGAACCGGCAACCCGTTCTTCACCACCGATACCACCGCCGTGCTGCGCGCGGCCGAGATCGGCGCGCAGGCGGTGTTGAAAGCCACCAATGTCGACGGCGTCTACAGCGCCGATCCGAAGAAGGACCCCAAAGCCAAGCGCTTCGACCGCCTGACCCATTCGCAGGCGATCGAGGGCGGCTACAAGGTCATGGACGCGACCGCTTTCGCACTTGCCCGCGAGACGTCGCTGCCTATCATCGTGTTCTCGATCGCGGAGCCCGGTTCGATCGGTGCGATTCTGCGCGGTACCGGACACGGCACGGTCGTCGCCGGCTGATTGCCGCGCCTCCGGGTCCCGACTTTGGACCCGAGGGCGTCGTCAGCCGGTATCTAATAAAGGGAGAAGCGTCATGGCCGCAGCTGGTTTTGACATCAACGACGTGAAGCGCCGCATGCAGGGCGCCACACAATCGCTCAAGCACGAACTCGGCGGTCTGCGTACTGGCCGTGCCGCGGCTTCCATGCTGGAGCCGGTCCAGGTCGAGGCTTACGGCTCGCATATGCCGCTCAACCAGGTTGCGACCATCAGCGTGCCCGAGCCGCGCCTGCTCTCGGTGCAAGTCTGGGACAAGACGATGGTGAAGGCCGTGGAGAAGGCGATCGTCGACTCCAACCTTGGACTTTCGCCGGCAACCGAAGGCCAGGTGCTGCGCTTGCGGATTCCCGAACTCAACGAGGAACGCCGCAAGGAGCTGGTCAAGGTCGCGCATAAATACGCGGAAGCGGCCAAGGTCGCGGTACGCCACGTGCGCCGCGACGGCCTCGACGTGATCAAGAAGCTCGAGAAGAATCACGAGATCTCCGAGGACGATCAGGAGCGCCTGTCGAACGAGGTGCAGAAAGCGACCGACGGCGTGATCGCCGAAGTCGATCAGCTGCTCGCCGCCAAGGAAAAGGAAATCCTGACGGTCTGAAGGCGCTACGGAAACGAGCCGATGTCGAACGCCGCCGCCCCAGCAACTGACGGACCGGATCGCTCCGGTAGTCCGTTGCATGTGGCCGTGATCATGGACGGCAACGGGCGCTGGGCCGCTTCGCGCGGCCTGCCGCGCGTCGAGGGCCATCGCCGCGGCGTCGAGGCGCTGCGCCGCGTGGTGCGTGCGGCCCATGAACTCGGCATCGTCTATCTCACGATCTTTTCGTTCAGCTCGGAAAACTGGTCGCGGCCCGCCAGCGAGATCGGCGATCTGTTCGGCCTGCTGCGTCGCTTCATCCGCAACGATCTGGCGACGCTGCATCGTGACGGCGTGCGGGTGCGCGTGATCGGCGAGCGCGCCGGGCTCGACCCCGACATCTGCGCGCTGCTCAACGAGGCCGAGGAGCTGACACGGAATAACGTCAAGCTCAACCTCGTGGTCGCCTTCAACTACGGCTCGCGGGCGGAGATCGCCGCGGCTGCGCGGCGCCTTGCGTGTGAGGTCGCCGAAGGCAAGCGCGACGCCAACTCCATCGATGCCGATACGCTCGGGCAGTATCTCGATGCACCCGACATTCCAGACCCCGATCTGATCATCCGCACCAGCGGCGAACAGCGGCTGTCCAACTTCCTGATGTGGCAGGCCGCTTACAGCGAACTCGTGTTCGTGCCGATTCACTGGCCGGATTTCGACAAGGCGGCGCTCGAAGGCGCGATTGCGGAATACGGCAAGCGTGAGCGCCGGTTCGGCGGCCTCGCCGCGAAAACCGGCTCGTGAGCGAGCGCGAAGCCGCACCGGCGGCAGCAAGCGAGCAGGGGTCGCGCAACCTCGCGATGCGCGTGGTTGCAGCGCTGGTGCTGGCGCCGGTCGCGATCGCGCTGGCCTATCTGGGTGGGATCGCCTGGTCGCTGCTGGTGACGCTGGTCGCAATCGGATTGTTCGCGGAATGGCTCATGGTCACCGGGCTCGGGCGCGAGTTCCGCGTCATGGTGCCCGGTGTTGTCGCGCTGCTGCTCGCCGGACTTTGCCTGATCGCCGGCCGCATCGATGCGGCGCTGGTGGTGCTTGCCGCCGGCGCGGTCGTGGTGGCGCTGACCTCAGGCGCACGGCGCAACTGGGCGATCGCGGGATTGCTCTACGCTGCAGCCGCCGAGATCGCATCGGTGCTGCTGCGTCTCGATACGGCGAAGGGCTTTGCCGCGCTGATGTTCGTGTTGCTGATCGTGTGGGTCACCGACATCGGCGGCTATTTCGCGGGCCGCAGCATCGGTGGGCCGAAGCTTTGGGTGCGGGTCAGCCCCAAGAAGACATGGGCTGGCGCGGCCGGCGGTTTCGTCGCGAGTCTGCTGGTTGCGGCCTGCTTTGCCGCCTTCGAGATTGGCACGGCCGGGCCGCTGCTGGTGCTCGGCGCCGTGTTGTCGGTGGTCTCGCAACTCGGCGATCTCTTCGAATCCGCGGTGAAGCGGCGGTTCGGCGTGAAGGATTCGAGCCACATCATTCCCGGCCATGGCGGTCTGCTGGACCGCCTGGACGGCTTCGTTGCGGCCGTCGTTGTGGCGGCGATTTTCGGCTTTCTCCGTGGTGGCGCCGATGGCGTCGGACGCGGTCTTATGGTTTGGTGATGAGATGAGCGCAGTTCCGTTGCGTAACAACAAGGCCGCGGCAGCATCCGCCCCGCGGTCCGTGACCGTCCTCGGTGCCACCGGCTCGATCGGCGACAGCACGATGGATCTGCTGCGTGGCGCGCGCGACCGTTACCGGGTCGAGGCGCTGACTGCGAACAGCAATGTCGAGGGCCTCGCCAAGCTCGCCAAGGAGTTCGGCGCGCGGTTCGCCGCCATCGCCGATCCGGCGCGGCTTTCCGAATTGAAGGACGCGCTGGCCGGAACCCGGATCGAATGCGGGGCCGGGGAGAGCGCCATCATCGAGGCGGCCGCACGGCCGGCGGATTGGGTGATGGCCGCGGTCAGCGGCGCTGCCGGATTGAAGCCGGCACTTGCCGCGGTCGATCGCGGCGCAACCGTCGCGCTCGCCAACAAGGAGTGCCTGGTCTGTGCCGGCGACATCTTCATGGAGCGGGCCAAGAAGGCCGGCGCCTGCATCCTGCCGGCGGACTCCGAGCATAATGCGCTGTTCCAGGCGTTGGCTTCGGGCAATCGCGAGGAACTGACGCGGGTGATCATCACGGCGTCCGGCGGGCCGTTCCGCACCTGGGCTCCCGCCGACATCGAGCAGGCGACGCTGGAACAGGCGCTCAAGCATCCGAACTGGAGCATGGGGCAGAAGATCACGATCGATTCCGCCTCGATGATGAACAAGGGCCTCGAGGTGATCGAAGCGTCCTACCTGTTCGCCCTGGCGCCCGACGAGATCGACGTGCTGGTGCACCCGCAGTCGATCATCCACGGCATGGTCGAATTCTCCGACCGCTCCGTGATGGCCCAGCTCGGCACGCCCGACATGCGGATCCCGATCGCGCATTGCCTCGGCTGGCCGGACCGGATCGTCGGCCCGTCCGCCAAGCTCGACCTCGCCAAGATCGGACAGCTCACCTTCGAGGCGCCGGACTTCCAGCGTTTCCCCGGGCTGCGGCTCGCTTACGAGGCACTGCGGCTCGGGCATGGTGCGACGACGGTCTACAACGCCGCGAACGAGATCGCGGTCGCGGCGTTTATCGCCGGCAAGATCAAGTTCGGCGCGATCGCCCGGCTGGTCGAGGCGACCATGAACGATTGGATCAGGTCGGGGAATCAGCCACCACTGCATTCGGCGGATGATGCGATTTCCGTTGACCATATCGCGCGAAATAAAGCTGCCGCCCTATTGCCTCAAATTGCCTTAAAGGCAACCTAGAGGGTTGGGGACGGAGCCTATGGCTCTTGTCGAGGGGAATTCGAATGCCCGAGTATTTTCTTCATAGTATCAATGCGTTGAGCCATGGGCTCCTCGGCTATATCGTTCCCTTCCTCTTCGTCCTGACCATCGTTGTCTTCTTTCACGAGCTCGGCCATTTCCTGGTCGCGCGCTGGGCCGGCGTGAAGGTGCTGACGTTCTCGCTGGGGTTCGGGCCGGAGCTTGCCGGCTTCAACGACCGGCATGGTACACGCTGGAAGATCTCCGCGATCCCGCTCGGCGGTTACGTCAAGTTCTTCGGCGACGACAGCGAGGCGTCGACGCCGTCGACGGAGGCGCTCGCCGCCATGACGGCGGAGGAGCGCGAAGGCAGCTTCCATCACAAATCGGTCGGCAAGCGCACCGCCATCGTCGCGGCCGGCCCGGTCGCGAACTTCATTCTCGGCGCCCTGATTTTCGCGGGTATGGCGCTCTATTACGGCAAGCCCAGCACGATCGCCCGGGTCGACGGCCTGGTCGCCGAGAGCGTCGCTGCGAACGCGGGCTTCAAGATCGGTGATGTCGTCGTCGATATCGACGGCAGCGCGATCCAGAGCTTCGCCGACATGCAGCGGATCGTAGCTTCGAATGCTGGTTCAGAACTTGGCTTCAAAGTGAAGCGGGACGGCGCGATCGTCGCGCTGAAGGCGACGCCGGCGCTGAAGGAGGTCAAGGACCCCTTCGGTAATGCCCACCGAATCGGCGTGCTCGGAATCGAGCACAAGGCTCAGGTCGGCGAATCATCCAGCGCGCCGGTCGGCGTGCCGGAAGCCATGAAGATCGGCGTCGAGCAGGTCTGGTACATTATTTCGAGCACATTCAAGTTCCTGGGCTCGCTGTTCGTCGGGACCGGCAATCCGGCCGAGGTGAGCGGGGTCATTGGAATCGCGAAGCTGTCGGGCCAGGCCGCGAGCGCCGGGTTCCAGTTCGTCGTTAATCTCTGCGCCATCCTCTCGGTCTCGATCGGGCTGTTGAATCTGTTCCCGATCCCGCTTTTGGATGGCGGACACCTCCTGTTCTATAGCGCGGAGGCGCTTCGTGGACGCCCGCTCTCGGAGCGGACGCAGGAGGTGGGTTTCCGAATCGGGTTGGGTTTGGTTCTGATGCTGATGGTGTTTGCGACGTATAACGACATCCTCAGAATCGCTGGGTCCTGAAACGGGGCTTTTCTGTGGCGTTGCCAATGGGCAACGTCTTGGTATGAAAATGGAAATGTTCAGCTGTAGTAAGTTTGCCCCCTCGGCAAATTTGGCTACAAGCTGAGCGGCAGGTTGGGAATCTGTCGGGTCGTTGGGGAACGGTCCGGCATTGCTAAAGATAAGGGCGCGTTGCGCATGATGTTTGGAATGCGAGTGAGGGGGGGGCTGTTCGCCGCCTTGGTCATGTTCGCCGCGCCAGTGGCGGCCACCTTGGCGGCCGTTGCTGTCTCTGCGCCTGCGCAAGCGCAGACCGTTGATTCGATTACGGTGGAGGGGAACCGCCGCGTCGAGCTCGAAACCATCCGCTCCTATTTCCATCCCGGACCGGGCGGTCGGCTGGGCCAGGCCCAGATCGATGACGGCCTGAAAGCGCTGATCGAGACCGGCTTGTTCCAGGACGTCCATATCGATCAGCGGGGCGGGCGCCTCGTCGTGGTCGTGGTCGAAAACCCGGTGATCGGCCGCGTTGCCTTCGAAGGCAACAAGAAGGTCAAGGACGAGCAGCTCACCGCCGAAGTCCAGTCCAAGCCGCGCGGCACCTTCTCGCGTCCGATGGTGCAGTCGGATGCCCTGCGTATCGCCGAAATCTACCGCCGCTCCGGCCGCTACGACGTACGGGTCAATCCGCAGATCATCGAGCAGCCGAACAACCGCGTCGACCTGATCTTCGAGGTCAATGAGGGTGTGAAGACCGGTGTGCGGTCGATCGAGTTCATCGGCAACAATGCCTATTCGGCGTCCCGCCTGCGCGACGTCATCAAGACCCGCGAATCGAACCTCTTGAGCTTCCTCG
This sequence comes from Bradyrhizobium sp., assembly GCA_036383375.1. GTDB lineage: Bacteria > Pseudomonadota > Alphaproteobacteria > Rhizobiales > Xanthobacteraceae > Bradyrhizobium. Next base: position 9,404 of record DASVOL010000472.1, read on the forward strand.
GCGGCAACGACGTTTACGACCCCGACCGGGTCGAGGCCGACCGTGACCTGCTGCGCCGCTTCTACCTCAAGAACGGCTATGCCGACGTTCAGGTCGTGGCCGCGCTGACCGAATACGATCCCGACAAGAAGGGCTTCCTGGTTACCTTCAAGATCGAAGAGGGCCAGCAGTACCGCGTTGCGGCCGTCAACTATACGTCGTCGATCACGACGCTCGATCCGAACGCGCTGCGCTCGTTCTCGCGCGTCAACGTCGGCTCGCTCTACAACGCCGAGGCGCTGGAGAAGTCGGTCGAGGAGATGCAGATCGAGGCATCCCGCCGCGGCTACGCGTTCGCGGTGGTCCGTCCGCGCGGCGATCGCAATTTCGACAATCACACGGTGTCGATCACCTTCGCGATCGATGAAGGTCCGCGCACCTATATCGAGCGCATCAACATCCGCGGCAACAGCCGCACGCGCGACTACGTGATCCGCCGCGAATTCGATATCTCGGAAGGCGACGCCTACAACCGAGCGCTGGTCGACCGCGCCGAGCGCCGGCTGAAGAACCTCGACTTCTTCAAGACCGTGAAGATCACCACCGAGCCCGGGTCTTCCAGCGATCGCGTCATCCTGATCGTCGATCTCGAGGAGAAATCGACCGGCGACTTCTCGGTGTCGGGCGGCTACTCGACCACCGACGGCGCGCTGGCCGAAGTCAGCGTCTCCGAGCGCAATCTGCTCGGCCGCGGCCTGTTCGCGAAGGCGTCGGTAACCTACGGCCAGTATGCCCGCGGCTACTCGCTGTCGTTCGTCGAGCCCTATCTGCTCGACTACCGCGTCGCGCTCGGCCTCGATTTCTACCAGCGCCAGCAGCTGTCCAACAGCTACATCGCCTACGGCACCAAGACGCTCGGCTTCAGCCCGCGCCTCGGCTTCAGCCTGCGGGAAGATCTGTCGCTGCAGCTGCGCTACTCGATCTATCAGCAGGAAATCACCCTGCCGTCGACGCTGGCCAACTGTAACATGAACACCAGCAACGGCTTGCTGGCGTTCAATCCGTCGCCGGCTTGGGTGCAGGCGAACGGTGCGGCGGCCGCGAATGCGCTCGGCGCCACCGACGCCTCGGCGAACGGCCTGTGGTGCTACAGCGATGGCGAAGCCTCGCTGCCGGTCCGCAAGGAACTGGCGGGCGGCAAGACCCTGACATCGGCGCTGGGCTACACGCTCAACTACAACACGCTCGACAACAACAAGAACCCGACCGACGGTCTGATCATCGACTTCAAGCAGGACTTCGCCGGCGTCGGTGGCGACGTCAGCTACATCAAGAGCGCGATCGACGCGAAGTACTACACCCCGCTGGTTTCGGACATCGTCGGCGTGATCCACGCCCAGGGCGGTATCTTGAACAAGCTGGGCAGCCAGGATCTGCGCATGCTGGATCACTTCCAGATGGGCCCGAACCTGGTCCGCGGCTTCGCGCCGAACGGCATCGGTCCGCGTGACATCAATCCCTATGGCACCCAGGACGCCATCGGCGGCACCAAGTATTGGGGCGTGTCGGCGGAACTGCAGATGCCGTTCTGGTTCCTGCCGAAGGAAGTCGGGCTCAAGGGCGCGGTCTATGCCGACGCCGGCGGCCTGTACGACTACCAGGGACCGACCTCGTGGACGCAAACTGGCGAAGTCAACACGCCTGGCTGTATCAAGCCGACGCAGAACCCGCCGTCTCCCGGCACCTGCCTTGGCCTGCAGTTTGACGACAGCAAGGTTGTCCGTACCTCGGTCGGTGTCGGTCTGATCTGGCAGTCGCCGTTTGGTCCGCTGCGCTTCGACTACGCCGTGCCGCTGACCAAGGGTGCGTATGACCGCGTGCAAGAATTCCGGTTTGGCGGCGGTACGACTTTCTAACACCGCTGCTCGACCGGACTGCGACGGATGGAATGGCGCAGCCGATCTTCTACAAGAGTCCTCCTTCGTCATCGCTGGCTGAAATTGCCGCGCTGACGAAGGCGCAACTGGTCGACCCCGAGAGGGGCGCGCTTCAGATCAGGGGGCTGGCCTCGCTCGACGAGGCCGGTCCGATGCATCTCGCGTTTTTCGACAACCTCAAATATGCGGACCAGCTGGCCGCGACCAAGGCCGGTGCCTGCCTGGTCAGCCCGCGCTTCGAGGCGCAGGTGCCGAAGGGCACCGCCGTGCTGCGCGCGGCGAAGCCGTTCCAGGTGTTCGTCGAGCTCGCGCGCGAATGGCACGCCGATGCGCTGCGGCCGCAATCCTGGTTCGGCACCGAGGGCATCGCCCCGTCGGCGATCATCGATCCGACTGCGCGCCTCGAGGACGGCGTCATCGTCGATCCGCTGGTCGTGATCGGCCCGCGGGTCGAGATCGGCTCCGGCACCATCATCGGCGCCGGCGCGGTGATCGGCGCCGACGTCAAGATCGGCCGTGACTGCAATGTCGGCGCCAAGACCACCATTCAGTTCGCGCTGATCGGCAACAACGTGCTGATCCACCCGGCCTGCAATATCGGCCAGGACGGCTACGGCTTCATCTTCTTCGGGCCGGCAGGGCACGTGAAGGTGCCGCAGACCGGCCGCGTGGTCATCCAGAACAATGTCGAGGTCGGCGCCGCCTCAACCATCGACCGCGGTTCCCTGCGCGACACCGTGATCGGCGAGGGCACCAAAATCGACAATCAGGTCCAGATCGGCCACAATGTGACCATCGGCCGGCATTGCCTGCTCGCGGCCCAGATCGGGCTCGCCGGCAGTCTGACGATCGGCGACAATGTTGCGCTCGGCGCCAAGGTGGGCATCAACAACCACCTCAAGATCGGCGACGGCGCGCAGGTGACGGCGATGAGCGCGGTCAAGGACGACATTCCGGCCAATGGTCGCTGGGGCGGGCATTTCGCCAAACCGACCAAGCAGTGGTTCAGGGAAATTATCGCGGTGGAGCGCCTGGTGCGCGACAACGAAGCCAAAGGCAAGGAACAGGAGTGATGGAGGAGGCACCGGTCAAATTCGAGCTCGTGGATATCAACGATATCCTGAAGACGCTCCCGCATCGCTTTCCGATGTTGCTGATCGACCGCGTGATCAAGATCCGCACCGACTACAGCGGCATCGGCATCAAGAACGTCACCTTCAACGAGCCGCCGTTCCAGGGGCATTTCCCGGATCGCCCGGTTTATCCCGGCGTGATGATGATCGAGGCGATGGCGCAGACCGCCGGCGTGATCGGTATCAAGTCGGTCGAGGGCACCCAAAAGCCGCGCGCGGTGTATTTCCTCACCATCGACAAGTGCAAGTTCAGGAAGCCGGTGATGCCCGGCGACACCGTCGAGTATCACATGCGTTCGCTCGGCCGCCGCAAGACGATGTGGTGGTTTCACGGCGACGCCAAGGTCAACGGGCAGGTTGTCGCCGAGGCCGATGTCGGTGCGATGCTGACGGATTAGAGCAAGTCAGCTCGCCGCCGTCACGACGTCCTGCAGGCATATCGGCCGTCCGCGCCGGCGATCCGCAGGACACGATTGAGGAAGACGCCCATCGATGGTGCGATCATCAGCGCATCGTAGGTCTCTGTAGGCACGCCGCAATAGTGCTGGTAGCTGCCCCTGACCGCGACCAGCAGCGTGCGCTCGCTTGCGCTGTAGCAGACCCGCTGGACGATCGTGCTGCGGTTGATGTCGCGGCAGTCGAAGGTCGAGAGATCGACGCGCGTGCTGTTGCCGAGATCGACAGTCTCCGGCCCGATCGGCGCGAAGAACAGGCTGAGGATCAGCGCGGCGGCCCGGACCATGGATCGGTTGCGACCTTCTCGTTTGCAACAGGCCGTCATGATACGTCACTGGACAGGGCGGGCAAAGTCGCGCTAACGACCGCTCAAATCGACTGATACCACCTTGGCGCGATTAACGAATTCCGGACCGTAACGACATGAGCATGATCGACCCCACTGCGCGGATTGCGGATGGCGCTGTGATCGGGGCCGGCACCGAGATCGGTCCGTACTGCATCATCGGCCCCAACGTCGTGCTCGGCGAGAACTGCAAGCTGATCGCGCATGTCACGGTCAGCGGACATACGAAGATCGGCGCCGGCTGCGTCATCTCGCCGTTTGCCGCGCTCGGCGGGCCGCCGCAGGATCTCAGCTATCGCGGTGAGCCGACCCGTCTCGAAGTTGGTGAAGCCTGCACGATCCGCGAAGGCGTGACGATGAATGTCGGCACGATCAAGGGCGGCGGGCTTACCCGCGTCGGCGATCGCGGCTTCTTCATGAACAACAGCCATGTCGGCCATGACTGCATGGTCGGCAACGGCGTGATCTTCGCGACGTCGGCAACGCTCGGCGGCCACTGCGAGATCGGCGACTCCGTCTATATCGGCGGTCTGTCCGCGGTGCACCAGTTCACCCGCGTCGGGTCGCAGGTGATGATTGGTGGCGTCTGCGGCGTGCGCGGCGACATCATCCCGTTCGGATTGGCGAACGGTCAGTACGCGGTGCTCGAAGGGCTCAACATCATCGGGATGCGGCGGCGTCAGTTCACCAAGGCGCGGTTGGCGACGGTGCGGGCGTTCTATCAAAAGCTGTTCCACGGTCCCGGCATCTTCGCCGAGCGGCTGGCTTCGGTGCAGCCGCTGGCGGGTGAGGATCCCGCGATCGCGGAAATCCTCGCCTTCATCGAGGGCGGCAAGCTCCGGCCGCTCTGTCTTCCCGCCGACGCCAATTGAGCAGGGGATGGCCGCCAGCATGACGTCAGCGGCTCCCTCGCTTTCCTCGCCGGTCGGCGTGATCGCCGGCGGCGGCGCCATGCCGTTCGCGGTCGCCGATCAACTCACCGCGCGCGGCATTACGCCGGTGCTGTTCGCGCTGCGCGGCGCCTGCGATCCGGCGCGCGCCCAGCGGTTTCGTCATCGCTGGATCTCGGTCGGCCAGCTCGGCCGCGCGACCCGGCTGTTCCGCGACGAAGGCTGCCGCGACCTGATCTTCATCGGCACCCTGGTGCGTCCCGCGTTGTCGGAGATCCGGCTCGACTGGGGCACGCTGCGGCTGCTCGGCCATGTCGTCCGCGCGTTTCGCGGTGGCGACGATCATCTGCTGTCGAGCGTCGGCCGCATTCTCGAGCAGCAGGGATTTCGTATGGTCGGGATCAAGGACGTCGCGCCCGATCTCCTGATGCCTGAGGGCGCCGTGACGCGCACGACGCCGGACTCGAGCGCGCTCGCCGACATCGCGCGCGGACGCGGCGTGCTCGATGCACTCGGCCCGTTCGACATCGGTCAGGCCGCGGTGGTGATCGACGGTCACGTGGTTGCGGTCGAGGATATCGAGGGCACCGATGGACTGTTGGCGCGGGTGGCGCGGCTGCGCGTCGAGGGCCGCATCCGCGCCAAGGTCGGCCGCGGCGTGCTGGTGAAGGCGCCGAAGAGCAAGCAGGATCTGCGCTTCGATTTGCCGACCATCGGCCCGCGCACGGTCGAGGGCGCGGCGGCGGCGGGCATCGCCGGCATCGCCGTGATCGCCGGCAACACGCTCGCCGCAGAGCCGCAGGCCCTGATCGAGGCCGCAGATGCCAAGGGGCTGTTTGTCATCGGACTGGCGGGCTGATGCAGACGAATAGTCGCAGCAGCGGTCGCAAGATTTTCCTCATCGCGACCGAGGAGTCCGGTGATCGCCTCGGCGCGGCACTGATGAAGGTGCTGCGCCAGCGCCTCGGCGATGCCGTACAATTTTCCGGCGTCGGCGGCCGGCAGATGACGGGCGAGGGCATCGATCCCTTGTTTCCGATCGAGGAACTCTCGATCATCGGCTTTGCCGCTGTCGTGAAGCAATTGCCCAAGATCCTGCAATTGATCCGGCGCACGACCGATGCGGTGCTCGCCGATGCCCCTGACATGCTCGTCATCATCGACAGCCCTGACTTCACCCACCGCGTCGCCCGCCGTGTCCGCGCGCGCAACCCGAACATTCAAATCGTCGACTACGTGTCGCCCTCGGTCTGGGCGTGGCGACCGGGCCGGGCGCGCGCGATGCGAGGCTATGTCGATCACGTGCTCGCGCTGCTGCCGTTCGAGCCGGAGGAATATCGCAAGCTGCAGGGACCGCCATGCAGCTATGTCGGACATCCCCTGACCGAGCAGCTCACTTCGCTGCGGCCGAACGAGGAAGAACAGAAGCGGCGCGATGCGCAGCCGCCGGTCCTGCTGGTGCTGCCCGGGAGCCGGCGCAGCGAGATCAGGCATCATCTGGCGTTGTTCGGCGCGGCGCTCGGCCAGCTCAACAAGCAAACCCCGTTCGAGCTCGTGCTTCCGACCATGCCGCATCTCGAGGCCATGGTGCGCGAAGGCGTCGCGTCATGGCCCGTGGTGCCACGGCTCGCCGTCGGCGAGGCCGAGAAGCGCGCCGCATTCCGCGTGGCGCGCGCGGCGCTCGCAAAGTCGGGCACGGTGACGCTGGAGCTCGCGCTGTCGGGCATTCCGATGGTGACGGCCTATCGCGTCGGCGCCGCGGAGGCGTTCATCCTGCGCCGTGCGATCCGGGTGTCGTCGGTGATCCTCGCCAATCTCGTGATTGGCAGCGATATCATTCCCGAGTTCCTGCAGGAGGACTGCACGCCGGACAAGCTCGCGCACGCGCTGGGTGATGTCCTTGCGGATACGCCTGATCGTCTGCGGCAGCTCGTGGCGTTCGCGACGATGGACGGGAAGATGTCGACCGGCGACCAGCCGCCGAGCGTCCGCGCCGCCGACATTGTGCTCGCGGAAATGAGCCGGCGTTCGGCCTAGTCATCACTCATCCTGTCGTTCGGCGGCGGCATACGGCCGCAACGGTTCCGCTTGCCTCGGATATTTAGTCTGAGCTAATATTAGTATAATCTAATATTTATCCGGAGAGCCGTCATGAAGATCGATCCTGTCGCCTATGTCGGAGCGGTCGTTCGCGAAGTCGCAATCCGGGAGCGTGATGGCAAGCCGGCGCGGGCTGTGATTGCGACCCGTAGCTACGACACCGACATCGCCGATCTCTGGGACGCGCTGACCAATCCCGAGCGCATTCCGCGCTGGTTCCTGCCGATCTCCGGCGATCTCAAGTTGGGTGGCCGCTATCAGTTCCAGGGCCAGGCGGGCGGGGAGATCACGACGTGCGAGCCGCCGCGCCGGCTCGCCGTGACGTGGGAGGCGATGGGTGCTGTCAGCTGGGTCACCGTGACCCTGGCCGACGATCCCGCCGGCGGCACGCGGCTCGAGCTGGAGCACCTTTCGCTGATCGAGGGCGACTTCTGGGATCGATACGGACCCGGAGCGGTCGGCGTCGGCTGGGACCTCGCTCTGATCGGGCTCGCGCTCTATATCGCGGCAGGTCCCGGCGGGCAGTTCGATCGCGCGGCCGCGGCGGCATGGCCCGGCTCCGAGGACGGCAAGGATTTCATCCGTCGTAGCAGCGCGGACTGGTGCAGGGCCTCGATCAAGGCGGGAACCGACGAAGCGGCGGCAGGCCGTGCCGGGGCCAACACGACGGCGTTCTATTGCGGCGAGCCTGAGCCGGGCAGCGGAGGCTAGCAACCGTGCACGCATTCGACATCCTCGGCGATCCCGTCCGCCGCCGCATCCTGGAATTGCTGGCGACCGGCGAGCACAGTTCGGGCGATGTCGTCGCCGTCGTGCAGCGCGAATTCGGCATCACCCAATCGGCGGTCTCGCAGCAGCTGCGGATCCTGCGCGACGCCGGTTTCGCGTCGGTGCGCGCCGACGGCACGCGCCGCATCTATGCCGTGGAGCCGGGGCGACTGCGCGAGGTCGACGACTGGCTCGACCGGTTCAGGGCGTTCTGGCTGCCGCGTCTCGATGCGCTCGCGACCGAAGTCGCGCGCGGCAAACGAAAACGGCGCCATCGGGATTGATGGCGCCGTCTCGAACTCGTCAGAGATGAAGCTTACTTGCGCTTGTCGATCGTCACGTAGTCGCGGCGCGCGACGCCGGTGTAGAGCTGGCGCGGACGGCCGATCTTCTGCTGCGGATCCTCGATCATCTCGCTCCACTGGCTGATCCAGCCGACGGTGCGGGCGACCGCGAACAGCACGGTGAACATCGAGGTCGGGAAGCCCATCGCCTTCAGCGTGATGCCCGAATAGAAGTCGACGTTCGGGTAGAGCTTGCGGTCGATGAAGTAGGGATCGCTGAGCGCGATCTTCTCGAGCTCGAGCGCCACCTTCAGCATCGGGTCATCGCCATGGCCGGTCTCGGCCAGCACCGCGTGACACATCTTCTGCATGATCTTGGCGCGCGGATCATAGTTCTTGTAGACGCGGTGACCGAAGCCCATCAGGCGGACTTCGCTGTTCTTGTCCTTCACCTTGGCGATGAACTCGGGGATCTTGTCGACCGTTCCGATCGAGGACAGCATCGCGAGCGCGGCTTCATTGGCGCCGCCATGAGCCGGGCCCCACAGGCAGGCGATGCCGGCCGCGATGCAGGCGAACGGGTTGGCGCCGGAGGAGCCGGCGATGCGCACCGTCGAGGTCGACGCGTTCTGCTCATGGTCGGCATGCAGGATGAAGATCTTGTCGAGCGCGTCGGCGAGCACCGGGTTGATCTTGTAGTCCTCGCACGGCACCGCGAAGCACATCTGCAGGAAGTTCTCGGCGAAGGAGAGCGAGTTCTTCGGATACACGAAGGGCTGGCCGATGGTGTATTTGTAGGCCATCGCCGCCAGCGTCGGCACCTTCGCGATCATCCGCATCGAGGCGATCATGCGCTGCTTCGGATCGTTGATGTCGGTGGAGTCGTGGTAGAACGCGGCGAGCGCGCCGACCGCAGCAACCATGATCGCCATCGGATGCGCGTCACGGCGGAAGCCCTGGAAGAAGCGCGCCATCTGCTCGTGCACCATGGTGTGGTGGATCACGCGATGGTCGAAATCCTTCTTCTGCGCCGGGGTCGGAAGCTCCCCGTAGAGCAGCAGGTAGCAGGTCTCGAGGAAGTCGCCGTGCTCGGCGAGCTGCTCGATCGGGTAGCCGCGGTATTCGAGGATACCGGCGTCGCCGTCGATATAGGTGATCTTCGACTGGCAGCTGCCGGTCGAGGTGAAGCCGGGATCGTAGGTGAACACCCCGGCCTGGCCGTAGAGCTTGCCGATGTCGATGACATCAGGCCCAACCGTGCCGCTCAGGATCGGGAAATCGTAGTTCTTGTTGCCAATGGTGAGTGTGGCTGTCTTGCTGGATTTTGCGTCCATCGTGATATCCCCGATGAAATCGTTGCGAAAACCGACCTTGCCCAGTCGCTAATTTGCGGCCCATGGCGGGGCGGAACGGCTTGTGGAGAAAGCGTCCGGGATTGGGTAGCTCATTGCAATGTGCGCTGCAAGATGGACCCTGGAGGGGGTCCATGCAGGATCACGCCGCCTGATCGGCGAGACGGGCGAGACACTCCTGGCGTCCCAGCACGGCCAGCACGTCGAATATGCCAGGCGACGTCGTCCGTCCCGTCAGTGCCACCCGCAGCGGCTGGGCAACCGCGCCGAGTTTCAGATTGTTCTGCTCGGCGAAATTCCGCATGGCGGTCTCGGTGGTCTCCGCCGTCCAGTCGTTGACGGCTTCCAGCGCGGTGCGCAGCCGGCCGATCAACGCGCGCGTTTCCGGTGTGAGTAGCGCGGTCGCTTTCGGATCGAGCTCAAGCGGCCGATCGGCGAAAATGAAATAGGCGCCGGCGATCAGTTCGATCAGCGTCTTGGCGCGCTCCTTCAGGCTCGGCATCGCCCGCAGCAGTTGCGCGCGGGTGGTGTCATTGAGCTTGGCCTTCAGCGTGGCGCCTTCAGGAACATAATCCAGCACGCTCTCGAACTGGGTCACGAGGGATTGATCGTCGCTTTGCCGGATGTAGTGACCGTTGAGGTTCTCCAGCTTGGCGAAATCGAATCGCGCCGCCGAGCGGCCGATGCCGGAGAGATCGAACGCGTCGATCATCTCCTGCGTCGAGAATATCTCCTGGTCGCCATGGCTCCAGCCGAGCCGGACGAGATAGTTGCGCAAGGCGGCCGGCAGATAGCCCAGCGCGCGGTAGGCATCGACGCCGAGCGCGCCATGGCGCTTCGACAGCTTCGAGCCGTCGGGGCCGTGGATCAGCGGAATGTGGGACATGCTCGGCAACTCCCACTCCAGCGCGTCGTAGATCTGCTTCTGGCGCGCGGCGTTGATCAGGTGGTCGTCGCCGCGGATGATGTGGGTGACGCCCATATCGTGGTCGTCGACCACGACCGCGAGCATGTAGGTCGGGGTGCCGTCGCCGCGCAGCAGGACGAGGTCGTCGAGATTTTCGTTCTGCCAGACCACGCGGCCCTGGACCTGATCCTCGATCACGGTCTCGCCGGCCTGCGGCGCCTTCAGGCGGATGGTCGGCTTGACGCCCGCAGGCGCGGTGGCCGGATCGCGGTCGCGCCACATGCCGTCATAGAGGCGGGTGCGGCCCTCGGCGCGCGCCTTCTCGCGCATCGCGGCCAGTTCCTCCGGGGT
>DASVOL010000473.1:0-3792 GCA_036383375.1 Bradyrhizobium sp.
TACCGCGCCAGGTTTGCGGGCTGAAGCGCACGCCGGCCGCATGGCCGACGTGCAATGATTGACGCTCCGGAGAGAACCGGGTCAACCCTTCCAGGCATGGTCCTGCAATCCCGCCTCCAGCGGCGGATGGGTCACGCTGCCCGTGTAATTCGTGATGGTCGATGCCGCCACGATGGTGATCACTTCAAGCACGAGGTCCTTGTAGAATCCGGCCGCCAGGAATCGTTCGATCTCCTCGTCGTCGAGCCGCCCGCGCTTTTCGATCAGCGACCTCGCCAGCGTCGAGAGCGCGCCGAGGGTCTTGTCGGCAGGCGAGCGGCCGGCGCGCATCGCGTCGACGTCGGCCGGATCGAGGCCGGCCTGCAAACCGAGCGCGGAATGCAGCGCGACCGCCCAGGTGCAGCCATTGGTCACCGCATCGGTGAGCAGCACGGTCTGGATCTGCTGCTCGGTGAAGCTGCCGCCGTGCACCTTGTCGAAGATGCTGATGAAGCTCTGGATCAGGACCGGCGACGTCGCCATCGTCGCCGCAAGGTTCGGGATCATGCCGAACCGCGCCTCGACGTCACGCAGGGCGGGCTTCGAGGCTTCCGGCGCGGAGTCGAGCGTATGGACAGGAAAACGTGCCATTGAACTGCCTTTCACTGTGGTGATTGAACCCGAGGCCGCCGGATGCAACGGAACTGTTGCGATCGACGCGCGGGCATCGGAGTTCGATGGGGGCTATCTAGCCGCGCGCTGGCGCGCGCGTTCGCCAAACTCCCCACATTCCACGCCATCCCTTCCGGCCGGCTCGCTCCACGAGCCGCACGGATGCGCACAAACGCGGACAGATCGACACAGCGCCATCGGCGGTGTGCCTAAGCTTGCAGGGATTGACCGTTGCCGTAGATCGGCTTGTCGCCGACGTTCTGCGCGCTCACCTCATCAATTCCGACTGGCGACATGAACCTCACAAAAGAACCCGGCCTCTCGCGCCTGCAGCCCTTGACCTGGTCCACCTGGCTCGCCTGGGTGTTCGTCTCCGCGCTGATCCCCCTCTTCACCGTACTATCGACAACGGCCATCGGCAAACAAGTCGCGCGGACCGCCGAACACCGCGGGCTCATCATGAATGGCCTGCTCGCCGCTGTCGTGCTCGCCATGCTGGCCCCACCGCTGATGCAAGGGATCGTGCTCAAGCGCATCCTGCCACGGCTGAGCATCGCGGTCTGGTTCCTGGGCGCGCTGCTGTCGTCTGCGTTGTGGCTCGTCACGGCGCTGCACGTCGCTGGCCGAGGGCCGCTCGCGATCAGCTTCGAGTCCGAGTTCCGGCTGCAAAAGGCCGCGCTGGCCGAGCGCGTGCACGGCACGCTGACCGCGTCAGGTATTCTCGATTTGCCGTGGGGACCGTTCCTGGTCTGGACGATCTTGATCGGTGCGCTGACGTCGTTGATTCCTGCTTGCGTGCTCGGCGCGGCATCCGGACGGCGAAGCACAACGTTGACATTCCTCAGCGTGTCGATCGCCGGCAGCGTGGTCTCGGCAATCGTCGCGCAGCTCTATCACATGACCATCGACCCGTTATTCCTGGATCGATGGGCCCTCAATGGCCAACCGTGGTCTCGTCGTCTTCAGGTGCTGGCCGGCCACTCCGGCGCAGGAGCGATCTGGGGCGCGATCACTGCGACTTTCGTGGCGCTGATGACGAGAGACCTGGCGGATACGGCTGCGCCACGAGACCATATCCTCGCGCTCCATCGCGCCGGTGGCATCGCCGTGGCATTGATCGCACCCTTGCCTCTCGCGTTGCTGGCGCCGCTCGCAGCCTACTGCCTGCGGCCGTGAGGTATCGCAGCCGGCGCTTCCGAGACTCACGCTACGCGCCAGCCCGGTCCTTCACCCGCCGCGTCACGATGGCGAGCAGGCGGCCGAGCGTGCCGCCGGCGGGGCCCTTCTTGCGGGCCAGCGCGAGCGGCGCGACGAGGCCTGTGGCGCGGTCGAGGCGGAGATAGGACACGCCAGCGGTCTCCAGCCGCGCCATCGATTCCGGCACGATCGAAATGCCGAGCCCGGCCGCGACGAGGCTCAACGTCGACACCATCCGCGTCGCCTCCTGCGCCACCTTCGGGCTGAAGCCCGCCGCGCGGCACGCGGCGATGATGCTGTCGTAGAGGCCGGGTCCGGTCGGACGGCGGTAGAGGATCAGCGGCTCGTCGGCGAGCGAGGCCAGCGAGATCCGCCGGCGCGGGTCCTTGCGGGCGCGCGGATGATGGTCGGGCAGCGCCACCAGCATCTCCTCGTCGAGCAGATGCGTGATCGTGAGGTTCTCGAGCCGCTCGCTGGGCGAGCGTACGAAGGCGGCATCGAGCCGGTCGGCCTCGACGGCTTCGATCAGCTCGCCGGTCGAGGCCTCCTCCAGCGACAGCGTGATCGCCGGCGCGCGCTCGCGCATTTCGCGCATCACGCCGGTGACGAAGGGATGGAAGGCGGCCGACGAGGTGAAGCCGATCGCAAGCTGGCCCTCCTGGCCGCGGCTCGCGCGGCGCGCGGCTTCCACGGCGAGCTCGGTATCGCGCAGGATCGCGCGCGCCTTGCCGACGAAGGCACGGCCGGCGGCGGTCAGCTCGACCCCGCGCGGCTGCCGGCGGAACAGCGGCGCGCCGATCGCATCTTCCAGCGCGCGGATCTGCTGGCTGAGCGGCGGCTGCTGGATGCCGAGCCGCGCGGCGGCGCGGGTGATATGGCCTTCCTCGGCGACCGCGACGGCATAGCGGAGATGGCGCAGCTCGATCATTGGGCGATCCATATGTAATAGATATGCAAATTCCCTTATCCATATATTGGATATTTGGCACGCGGCCAACTAAAGTGAGCTCAACAACGAACGAACCGGAGCCGCCCCGCCGATGGACGCCGTACCCGCCGCGCAGACCGCCAAGCATGATGCACCTGATGTCGGCGAGTTGTTCACGGGCTTCTTCATTCTCGGACTGACCGGTTTCGGCGGCGTGCTGCCGCTGGCGCGCCACATGATGGTGGAGAAGCGCGGCTGGCTAACCGGCGCCGAGTTCACCGACTTGCTCGGGCTCTGCCAGTTCCTGCCCGGCGGCAACATCATCAACATGTCGGTGGCGGTGGGCTTGAAGTTTCGCGGCATTCCCGGCGCCCTTGCTTCGATCCTCGGCCTGATCGCGGTGCCGACCGCGGTCGTGATCGGCCTTGGCGTAATCTATGGCCGCTTCGCCGACGATCCGGTGGTGCGTCATCTGTTCGGCGGCCTTGCCGCCGCGGCCGCCGGGCTACTGATCTCGACCGCGATCAAGATCGCCTGGCCGTTGCGGCGCGATGTGCTCGGCCTCGTCATCGGCGCGCTCTGCGTGCTCGCGATCGCGGTGTTCAGATTGCCGCTGCTGCCGACGCTGTTGACGCTCGCGCCGCTCAGCATATTCCTCCGATCGAGGCAGGCGTCATGACCGCAACCCTGGTCACGCTCGCCCTGATCTTCGCCGAGCTCTCGCTGCTCGCCTTCGGCGGCGGCAATACCATCCTGCCGGAGATGCAGCGCCAGGTGGTCGATATCCATCACTGGATGACGGCGCAGGAATTCGGCGCGCTGTTCGCGCTGGCGCAGGCCGCACCGGGACCGAACATGATGGTGGTCCCGCTTGTCGGCTGGCATGTCGCCGGCTTCTCGGGCGTACTGGTGACTTCGCTCGCCAAGTTCGGGCCGTCGTCGCTCGTCACCGGCTTCGCGCTGCGGCTCTGGGAACGCTTCAAGGACCGGCCGTGGCGCCGCACGGTGCAGGCCGG
>DASVOL010000474.1:0-10866 GCA_036383375.1 Bradyrhizobium sp.
TGACTTGTAGTCGGTGCGGTCCACCTGGGGACGATCGTATCTGACGCCGGTGACCAGCGACAATTGATCGGTCAGCGACAGCCGATCTTCGGCAAACAGCGCGTATTGATTGACGATCGCGTTGAAGCCCGGTGTGGTCGCCGTGGTCGTCGCGAAGAACGATCCGGGATCGAACACGTAAGGATTAACCGACGACGCACCGCTATAGGGCGAATTGTTGGTGTGGGTGAAGTCGATGTGGTTGACATCGAACCCGGCGACAAACTGGTTTGCAAGCCCGAAGACATGACCGCTAAAGGTCGTATCCATCCGGTTGCCGAGCTGTTTCTGGTCGTGGAATATCTCGATGTAGCTGGAGCGGTCGATCAGCTGGGTCTTCGGATTCCAGGTGTAGTTTTCGATATCGCGCCAGTGCCGCTCGCTGGTCAGGTAATACAGCGTGTTGTTGATCTTGATGCCGTCGGCGACGTCCCACTCGGTCTTGAACTGGGTCCAGCTGTCCTGGTAGCGGATCGCGCTGTCTGATGCGTTGTAGTTCTTGAAGCGCAGCGCGTCCTGGATCTGGCCGTTGATCAGGGGCGTGCCGAAATAGCGCGACGGGCTGCGGTCGCCATAGTCTTCGGAGAGCGTAAAGGCGAGATTTTCCGATGCCTGCACGCGCACGGCAGCGGAGACCACCGCATTCGAAGTCTTGTCGCGATCGACCCAGCCGTCCGACATGTTGCCGGTGGCGTTGATGCGGTATGACACATTCGGATTGATCGGCCCGGTGCTGTCCACCGACAGCCGCCGCGTCATGTTGCTGTCGAGCGAGACTTCGGCCTCGTTATAGGGCGTGCCCTGCGGCTTCTTCGGAACGACGTTGACGACGCCGCCGATCGCGCCCTCGCCGTACAGCACTGAGGCCGGGCCGCGCAGCACCTCGATGCGTTGCGTCGACCAGGTGTCGTAGGGGAAGGTCAGGGTGCCGGAGCCGATATAGAAGCGCGTGCCGTCATACAGCGTCATCACCGAGTTGCTGCCGGCGAAGCCGCGGGTGCTGAACGACAGGCCGCCATTGCCGGGCGCCGGCGTTGCGATGAACCCGGCCGCATTCTGGGTGACGGCATCGAGCACATTGTGCTGGCCGCGTTCGGTGATGGTCTGCGCCGTGATGATCTCGACGCTGGCCGGCGTCTGCAGCGGCGTCAGGTTGAGGCGGCTGCCGGTGCCGCCCTGCGTGGTGGCGTTGAGCGTCGGCGATGCCGATCCCGACGCGCCTGACGCCGCGGCGCGCGGCGCACCTGCGGTTGCCGCCGCCGTTGCAGGCCGCGCGCGTGACCGCGATGCAGCGGCAGGATTGCTGCTTCGCGCCGCAGGCTTGGGCTTTGCGGATGTCGAGGGCGAGACCTCGACCGGATCGAGCGTCGTGGGTGGAGCTGTTTGTGCTGACCCCTCGGCCGGCAGCAGCAGCGATGACAGGGAGCAAACAAGACCGAGGCGCCATTTGCGCGCAACGGGAGAGGACGGAGACATGAAAGGACTCGCGGTAACGTGGCACGTCACCGCGAACGCGGACTGGCGCATTGCCGCAAAGGCAGTGCTCCGATCCCACCAGGACGCCCCCGCCCGATGTGCTCGCGTGTGACCACGACTGACGGCAGGTCTCCTGGCTCACGGGTCATCGCCTGTCGACGCCTTCCCGGGCCGATGGCCCAGTGGCAAATTGACGAAAGGCTCGCCGTTTACAGTTGCGGGGACAGCTGCGGCATTGGGGTTACCCTCGCACCGCATTCCCTTTTGATCCCCGAAGGGAACCGTCGACCGAAACGATAGGTGGTGCGGGATGGGCTGTCAATTCGATGCGATTGTCGCACGCGTGCTTTGCGGAATGGTGCTGCCGCGATGACACAGCGACGTAACCCGTCATCCTGAGGAGCGCGGCACGCGCGTCTCGAAGGATGCACGGCCCGGCTGGTGGCCGTCGACCCTTCGAGACGCGCTACGCGCTCCTCAGGGTGACGGGGAAACTGGCTTCGCATCACTCGGCTTCGACGCATCCCTGCATCACCGCATCGATCTCGGCTCGCGAGAGAGCGCCCATCTCGGCGATGAACACGATTCGCGTGCGCGGCACGCCCGGTGCGGGCACGCCGCCGGCAGCCAGTGTCGCGCGGCCGCCGGCGAGTTGAAATACCGTCAGCCGTCCGGGCTGCTCCACCGTCTCGAACAATCCCTTCGCCCGCGCCAGCTTCGGCGCTAGTTTACCGATCGCCTGTTGCAAGCGCGGCAGCGCTACCTTCCGCTCCGAGGTCCAGCTCAGCGTCTCGAACCGGTCGGAGGTCGGCCGTCGCGGCGCGGTCTCGCGCGGCGCCGGCAGATGATCGAGATCCGCCGGAAACAGCAGCGCCGCCGGCACCTCGCCACGCAGCGCATCGACCACGACGGCGGCCGGACGCACTGCCCGTACCGCATCGCGGATCACGGCGCACGTGGCTGTATCGGCGAGGTCAACCTTGCTCAGCGCCACCACATCAGCCGCCCGCAACTGCGAGCGCAGCAGCGCATCGTCCAGCATCGCCGCAGGCTGCGTCGCGTCGACCACGCACAGCACCGTCTCCAGCGGGGCCTCCTTCCAGATCACGGGATCCATCAGGTTGCGCACGATGTCGGCGGGATCGGCGATCCCGCTGGTCTCGATCACGATGAACTCGGGACGCGGATCACGCCGCAGCAGGCCAGCGAGCGTGCGCAGCAGATCGCCCTCCAGCGTGCAGCAGATGCAGCCATTGCTCAGGCTGACCACGCCGTCGCTGGCGCCGGCGATCAGCTCCGCGTCGATGTTGATCGCGCCGAAATCGTTGACCACCGCGGCAATGCGCCGGCCTTGCGCATGCGCCAGCAGGTGGTTGACGACCGTGGTCTTGCCCGCCCCGAGAAAGCCCGCGACCAGCAGGATCGGGACCGGCATTTCAGCCTCCGGCAATCGGCCGGCGCACCGGCCGACCGGGACGAGCCGCGACATCGAGGACGCCATCATAGATCAGCGGCTGGCCACTGACGACAAGATGCCGCACGCCTTCCGCCGGGCGGTTCATCGCGGAGAAGGTCGCGCGATCGCTGAGCGTCTCGAAGTCGAACACCACGACGTCGGCGTCGGCACCGACCTGCAACCTGCCCTTGGCGCGCATCGCCGGCGTGCTCGCTGACAAAATCTCCGCCGGAATCAGCGCGCATTTGCGGATGCCCTCGAGCAGCGACACTTTCCTGCGCTCGCGCACCCATTCGCGGATGAAGCGGGTGAAACAGCCGGCTGAACGCGGATGCGAGGTGGCATCGTCGGGCAGCGGCCAGGCGTCGCCGGTGTAGGGGCGGCCGTCCGACAAGGTCCACGGCATCGCGTCGGAGGCGATCGCACCGCCCGGATACAGCACCGCCATGTCGAGCAGATCGCGATGATGCTGATTGTTCTCGATGTCGAGCACATGCCACAGCACCAGCGTCGAGGGCTCTGCGGCCTGCGCCGCCAGCAGCTCCTCGCGGCTGCCGAAACGATGTCCGTCGGTCACGCGCTGTACCGAATCATAGCCGAGGCCGTTGCGTTCCTCGAATTTGGGATCGCTGAAGAACGTCGCCGCCAGCACGGTCGAGCCGGTCCCGTAGGGATAGGCCTCCACCGTGATCGGCAGGCCCTGCGCCTGAGCCTTGGCGATCAGCGCAACACAGCGCTCGATGTCCGTCTTGCTCGACGAATTGAAGTGACAAATATGCATGTGCGCGCCGGTGGCGCCGGCATAGCCGATCAGGCGGATATAGGCCTCGGCCGCGCTCTCGGGATCGATGCGGGACATGTAGGCGACGTGGGTGAAGGTCGGCACCTTATGATCGGCCGCGAGCTGGCACACCGCGGTCAATTCCTGCACGCCGGCGCCCGGCGCATAGGCGTTGAGAATGCCGATGCCGATGCCACCCTCATTCAGGGCGTTGGCAAGGCGCGCGAGGATGCCGCCGACCTCGCCTTCGGTCGCCACGTTCTCGATCCAGCGGCGATCGCGCATCGCGGCGCCGAACGACTCCAGCGAGCTTTCCGAATTCGAGCCGGTCATCGCGCCGATCCGCGCGAACGCCCAGTTGGCCGCCGCGCCATAGTTCAGCACCCGCCCCTTCTCCGCCTGGCGCTTGTACCAGGATGCCACCGGCAACACGCCGGCCTCGAGGTCGAGCGATGTCGTGACCCCGTCGAACGCCTGCATGCGATCGGCCGGAATAGTCTGGCCATGCGCGTGCAGGTCGATGAAGCCGGGCGCCACGACAAGGCCGGTGGCGTCGATCTGCCGCTCCGCGCCGCCGAGCCCGGTGCCGACCGCGGCGATCTTGCCGTCGACGACCGCGACGTCGCCGATCGCGTCCATCCCGCTGGCCGGATCCACCACCCGGCCGCCGCTGATCACCAAACCACCCATCTCGCCACTCCCCGCATTGTCCAAAACCGCGGTCCCGGCCGGCCGCTTTTGCTAAGGCTTACGACCGGACCTCAGCAAGGCCAAGAGACAAAAATGCATCGCATCTATCGGAGCGTAGGAACAACGTTGGTTCAGCTGCTTCCCTCTCCCCGTCATCCTGAGGTGGCCGCTTCTTCAGCGGCCCTCGAAGGATCGACGGCCACCAGCGGGGCCGTGCATCCTTCGAGGCTCGCTCCGCTCGCACCTCAGGATGACGGGTATGGCAGTGAGCTTCGCTACATTCCAGTGGCGCGTCGCGACGGCAGGCCCCGCCAGAGATCGGTGCCGGGCTTCACGCGGCTCGCCACGAGTTTCGGCGGCATGCGGTCCCTGGCGATCGTCGCTTCGATCGCGCGCTTGAGCCTGACATTGTCGATCTGCGCCAGGAATCGCCGGATGACGGCGTCCTGGTCCGCGCCTCGACCCGAGATCGCCGCACACAGCTCCGCGGTCGTCCGGCGGAAGAAGTGGAAGGCGTCGTCGGCAGCGCCGGCCAGCCGGTCGACCTCGCCGGCCACGCCGAGCGCGTGTATCCGGTCGTCGTCGTCGAGCGTCACCGCAAAGCGCAGCACGGCAAGCTGCCAGGCCCGGAGCAGCTTGCTCTCCTGTTCGGTCGCATTCTCGCGCATGAACACCCCGCGCGCCGATGCTCCGTCGGCGGTCGAGGGAGGTCAGGCGCGGCGCGACTATCCTTGCGCGGGAATAGGTTTTCGAGGGGAGCGCGCGGGCGATCGCATAGGAATCGCATAGGCGGAGCGCACAGAGCCCCGATTCGTTCAAATCCCCTCGAATTGCAGCCGGGCCAGCCGTGCGTAGAGGCCGCCCGCTGCCACCAGCTCGGCGTGGGTGCCCTGCTCGACGATCCTGCCCTGGTCCATGACCAGGATGCGGTCGCAGGACAGCACGGTCGCGAGACGATGCGCGATGACCAGCGTGGTGCGATGGCGCATCAATTCCTCCAGCGCGGTCTGCACCAGCGTCTCGCTCTCGGCGTCGAGCGCCGAGGTCGCCTCGTCGAGTAGCAGCAACGGCGCATCGCGCAGGATCGCGCGCGCGATTGCGATGCGCTGGCGCTGGCCGCCGGACAGCGTTACGCCGCGCTCGCCGAGCTGGGCGTCGAAGCCGTCGGGCAGCCGGCGCAGGAATTCGGTGGCATGGGCGAGGTCGGCAGCACGCTCGACCTCGGCGTCTGACGCATCGGGCCGGCCGAACCGGATGTTCTCGCGGGCAGATGCGGCGAACACCACGGAATCCTGCGGGACCAGCGCGATCCGCGCGCGCACGTCGGCCGGATCGGCCTGCCGGATCGGCACGCCGTCGAGCGAGATGCTGCCCGATTTCGGATCGTAGAAGCGCAGCAGCAAATGGAACAGCGTGCTCTTGCCCGCGCCGGACGGGCCGACGATCGCGACCTTCTCGCCGGAGCGTACAGCCAGCGACACGCCGTCGACCGCGAGCGCGTTGGGCCGGGTCGGATAGGCGAAGCTGACATTGTCGAAGCCGACATCGCCGCGCGCGGGCTGCGGCAGTGCGCGCGGCGAGGCGGGAGCTGCGATCTGCGGCCTGACGCGCAAGATCTCGAACAGCCGCTCGGCGGCGCCCGATGCGGCCGAGACCTCGCCCCAGACCTCGCTGAGCTGACCGAGGCCGCTCGCGGCGAAGGCCGTATAGAGAATGAACTGGCCGAGCCGGCCGGGGCTGATGGCGCCGATCAGCACGTCGTGCGAGCCGACCCACAAAATCACGACGACGCTGGCGAACACGATGAAGATCACGATCAGCGTCAGCACCGCGCGCGCCTTGGTCGAACTACGTGCGGCCTCATAGGCCTGCTCGACCTCGCTGGCAAAGCGCGTCCGGGCGAGCCGCTCGCCGGTATAGGCCTGCACGGTGCGGATCGCATTGACCAGCTCGCTCGCATAGGCGCTGGCGTCGGCCAGCGTGTCCTGGGCGTTGCGCGACAGCCGCCGCACCCAACGGCCGAACGCGACCAGCGGAATCACGATCATCGGAATCGCGAGCAGCACGAAGCCGGACAGCCGCGGGCTCGTGATCACCATCATCGTGGCGGCGCCGAAGAACAGCATCAGATTGCGCAGCGCTATCGACACCGAGGCGCCGACCGCGGACTTGATCTGCGTGGTGTCGGCGGTGAGCCGCGACACCAATTCGCCCGACCGCGCGGAATCGAAGAACGAGGGCGACAGCGAGATCAGATGCGCGAACACGTCGCGCCTGAGATCGGCGACGATGCGCTCACCGATCGTCATCACGAGGTAGTAGCGCGAGGCGCTGGCACAGGCGAGCACGGCGACGACCGCGATCATCACGCTGAAATAGCTGTTGATCATCGCGATGCCTTCGGGCGTGAAGCCGAGGTCGATCATCCGCCGCACCGCGACCGGCACGATCAGCGTCGTGATCGCCGCGATCGTCAGCGAGATCAGCGCGAGGATCGCCCGTCCCTTGTAGCGCGCCACATAGGGCGCGAGCGCAAGCAGGGGCCGCAGACGGGCACGGCTCTTCGCCGGCTCCATGATCTGGCTCTCGATGAAGGCTTCCTCAT
This sequence comes from Bradyrhizobium sp., assembly GCA_036383375.1. GTDB lineage: Bacteria > Pseudomonadota > Alphaproteobacteria > Rhizobiales > Xanthobacteraceae > Bradyrhizobium. The sequence goes on from DASVOL010000474.1 coordinate 7,048, forward strand.
CGAGCAACGCGTCGCGCGGCGGCTCGGGGGCGCCGCGAGGGGTCTCAAGCTGTTCGGCTACACTCATTAATCTAGACCGGTTCTATCGCCCCCCACATAGGCCTGCCGACCCCCGGCTGGCAAATCCGGTAAAGTCCCAATCCGGTGATGGGCTTAAGCCCTTTCTTGGCTTGTTTTGGCGGGCACCATGGGTTATAGAGCCGCCCAAATCCCGTACCTAGATGTCTTGAGATGGGCGCTGGCGCGCCGAAGGAACTGTCATGAAAGCCGATATTCATCCGAATTATCATACGATTAAGGTCGTCATGACCGACGGCACCGAGTACCTGACCCGCTCCACCTGGGGCAAGGAAGGCGACACGCTGAACCTCGACATCGACCCCAAGTCGCACCCGGCCTGGACCGGCGGCACCCAGCAGCTGATGGACCGCGGCGGCCGCGTCTCGCGCTTCCAGAAGAAGTTTTCGGGCTTCCTCAAGAAGGACTAAAGTCCGCTTCGGGATCGCCCTTGTGGCCCAATGCAAAACGCCTCCGTCTCGGGGGCGTGTTTGTTTTGGGCTGCTGCGGATCGGTTGACTGGACCAGCGCGCGGCCCTCTCCATGCGTCGTCCCGGCGAAGGCCAGGCCATAACCACCGTATTCGGTGATGAACGGGATCGTGGCCCGAGCGCACGCAAAAATTGAGAATTGGGGTAATGGGTCCTGGCTTACGCCAGGACGACACTGAATGTGTGGCACGGCCTGCATCCCAATCGTCGTCCCTGCGAAAGCAGGGACCCATAACCACAGGGTCGTGTTGTTGAAGTTGGCTGTGGCCCCAGCGTCGTGCAACAATCACCTTCTGTGGTTATGGGTCCCGGCCTGCGCCGGGACGACACTGAGTTAGTTGCGCCATTTTGTCTGCCTTCATCGGGTTTGACGTCCGAACCTGCGTCGGTCCCGTCCACACCTCATTTGACGAAGTCTCGATGTGATGTTCGACCGTTTTGCATCGAACGTGTAACTGCCCCTTGGTCAACCATTGACCGGAAAAGCTCAATGCGTTTTTGATCGGCAAGCTTGCCGCCAACACCGCCGGCTGGGCCGAAGCCACGCGATCACGAGCCAGGCGAATGCAAAACACGATCGCCCGAAGAGCTCGACCAACCATGCCGGCCGGTCGCGGCTCGCGCTCCTTCAGCCAATAGTTTTCATACCAGGAAGCATCGACTTGAAAGACGCGCATCGCGAGGTCGCGGTCTCCCGAAGGGCGCTGCGAATCACGGACTGGCATGGGACTCTCCCGAGCATTCAGACGAGGCCAATCATCAAGGCCTCAAGGGACTCAAAGCGGAAGTGGGCACCAAGGAACGGTGCGTCTGGGCGTATCCAATTCCGGTCATCCGTCGGTGCCGGATATCAGACGTTCATCGGAGAGATGGATCACAGGCCGCGCGGGTCGATCGTACGGTTCGAGGCGACGTACTCGATCTGGTCACGCGCGATGCCGATATCCATCAATTCCCTGTCACTCAAATCGGCCAGGGAAGCGCGCAGTTTCTGGCGTTCGCGGCGCTCCTGAAAGGCATCCCAATATTTCCAGACGAAGCTGGCGACATGCCGGGTCGGTCGAGATGTCCGGTCCAGCCAATTTGCGGCGTGCGTCGTGCTCATTGCGGTGTCTCCTGCGACGGTGTTTCTTCCGACACTGGCCCGCTGTACGGGATGATGTTGCCGATCTCGATCTCGATGTCAGTTGTGCCCGTGTCGTATCTCTTCCGGGCATCGGGACCACGTATGCTGTCACCGCGGCTCCGCGCCATTGGTGAGCCATTGTGCTTGATCGCAGCGCCCTGGCATCATTCATGTTGATGAGGCTCGCAGCAAAACTGGAGCAGACGTGCAATTTCACGATCCGCCACTGAATGGCGCCGGCCAAACAACCAAACCCTCAAATGATTTGAATGGGAGAGCCAGCTCAGTTGGGGGGAGCAGGAATTGCGAGAAGGCACTACTTCCGTAGATGAGCTTTCGCACATTGTCTCGATTGCGCCCAAGCGGTTGGCCAGACGCCATTCGCGAAGGACGTCCAAGACAAGATCACGGTGACAGTGCACCTGACTCGCGGGTGGCGAATTAAGTGCACTGTCACCGTGGCTCGCGACCTGTCACCAGAGCGGATTGCGAAACTGGGGTGTGGCGATCAGAGATCGACGCCGACGGTAATGTTGCGGCCCGTCAATTCCGCAATGGTGCGCATATGCGCCACGAGCCTTGCAAAGGCCGGGTCCTTCGACAGCGCCTCCTGAACCTTGCCGTACACCTCCCAATTGGCGTAGCGCGTGACGGCCAGCCACTCCCCGGCCCACGCGCCCGTGTGGAATCGCGACAATCGGAGGAATTCGGCGCCATGTCTTTCGAAGATTGCCTTCGCTTCCTTGGCGGCCGCAATCATTTCCTCGGACTTGTCGCTCTTGAATCGGGTAAATTGTGCAATCGACATTGAAGTATCCTCCTTGGTAGATTCGTTCGCCTTGCTCATTGCCAACCGTGCACTGATCATCACGACACGGGCGCCCGACTTTCCCTCTCACGTCAGGATTACTGTCTCATCTTCGCGCATGGGGACTGCGCTTGCTGCCAGCCCGCTGCCGCCGCCACGGGTCGGCCATTGTGCCTGGTCACGCCCCTGTGGCATCATTCATGTTGATGAGGCCTTCAGCAAAAACTGGTGCGACGCGCAATTTCGCGATCCGCCGCTGAATGGTGCCGAATAGAGAGCCGAACGCTCAAAAGATTTGAATGGGAGTGCCCCTCAATTCGGGAGTCGCCCTTGCGAGAAGACATTGCTTCCGTCACCGAATTTTCGCACGTTGTCGGCGCCATTTACGATTGCGCAATCGATCCGAGACAGTGGCCCAACGCCATTCGCGAAGTATGCCAGGCAACCAATTGTGCGGCCGGCATCATTGGAGCCCATGATCTCAACACGCTCTCCTCGCTCATTCGCGAACATTGGAACTACGAGCCTGAGTGGCTCGAAAAAATTCAGATCTGTGCCACCGAGCTGGCCGGACTTTGGGACGGCGTCGCCGACCTCCATGAACGGCCGATCGATGAACCACTGACCGCCCTGCGCGATATTCCGCAGCAGTTCGTCCAGTCCCGCTACTACCGCGAATGGGCAGAGCCGCTGGGCTTCATCGATACGATCCAGATGACCCCGTTGCGCCAGCCCACTCGGATCGGTGCCTTCGGGGTGTGGCGTCACAAGAGCCTCGGCCGAATAACAGAGCGCGATCTGGCGATCATGAGACTGCTGGCGCCGCACATCCGGCGCGCCGTGACGATCAGCGATGTGCTCAATATGCAGGCGATCGAAGCCGAAACGCTGCGGGCCTCACTTGATCTCTTCCAGGCGGGAATCGTTCTTCTCGATGGTGAAACAAAAATCGTCCATGCCAATCGTGCGGCTGAGACCATGCTCAAATCCGGATCTCCAATCAGTTCTCATCGGGGCGAACTGCGAACCGGATCGCCCCAAACGTCGGCCGCACTTCGAACCGCCGTCGCGACCGCCGCCACGAATGAGGCTGCGGTCGGCAAGCTCGGAATCGGCTTGCCGGCGCCGCAGGCCGATGGCTCGCCCGCTCTGATTCATGTCCTACCACTTGCAGGCGGCAATCGAGGCAAACGCATCGCGCTACGCGCGAGTGCGGCCTTGTTCGTTACATCGGAAATGCGCACTGCTATCCCCGCCGAGTCCTTGGCCTCACTTTTTGGTTTGACGTCCGCGGAGACGCGTGTCCTCGGTTCCCTGCTCGCCGGCCGAACGCCGGC
>DASVOL010000475.1:0-4101 GCA_036383375.1 Bradyrhizobium sp.
TTGAACATGGCGTTGTAGCGGGCGCGATAGCTGAACGGAAACCAGAGGCTCAGCAGCAGCATCACGCCGGGAAACAGGCCGGACTCGGCAAAGCCGAGGAAGCCGCGGAATGCATAGAGGCTCAATGGCCCCTGCGTGAAGGCCATCAGCACCGTGGCGATGCCCCACAGGATCGCGATCCGCGTCAGCGTGATGCGTGCGCCGTATTTGCTGAGGATGAGATTGCTCGGGATCTCGAAGATCGAATAGGTGAAATACATGATCCCGACCGCGATGCCGAACATCTCGGCGTTGAGGCCGAGCTCCTTGTTCATCTGCAGCGCGGCAAAGGAGATGTTGCCGCGGTCGAGAATGGCGAGGAAGTACATCGCCATCACGAACCACATCAGGCGCAGCGCGACCTTGCGGACCGTGCTGCGCTCGATCTCCGGATCGGCGGTCGCACTCGCCGCCTTGTCCATCACGACTTCGGTCATCCCGGCTTCCCCCGATTCTTGATTATTTGACGGTCGCGCTATGCGGGCAGGCAGACTTCCAGCCGGTCGCCAACCACGCGGACCGGATAGGTCTGGATGTCGATCTCGACCGGACTGGTCAGCGCCTCGCCGGTCCTGATGTCGAAGCGGCCCATATGCAGCGGGCATTCGATCTCGCAACCGTCCAGCATGCCGTCGGACAGCAGCGCCTCCGCATGGGTGCAGATGTTGCTGGTGGCGTAGTACTCATTGCCGACGCGGTAGAGCGCGATGTGATGACCCGCGATCTCGATGCCGTAGGGCTCGCCTTCGCTCAGCGCGCCGAGTGCGGCAGCTTCGTGCCAGATTCCCTGATTCGTCATGTGTCTTCTCAAATGCTGTAGAAATCGAGCACGGTCGGGACCCGGTCGTTGACCAGCGTGATGACCTTGCGCGCGATCTTCCAGGTGTCGCCGTCACGCCGCAGCGTGTGCTGATAGCGCCCGTGGCGCAGATGTTCCTTGGCGATGCGCGGGTCGTAGACGTGCACCGAGAACACCGACTGGCAGGTGATCTCGCCGGGTCCGCTCTCGGACGCTTCCAGGTTCGAGATCTGGTGCACGGTGCGCGGCAACGGCAGCGCCGTGATCGATTTGCGCGACTCGATGCGCGCGATCCGCTCTTCCAGTCCGCGGCGTGCATCGTGGTAGAGCAGCGAGACCTGCGTATCGGGATCGCTGGTGGTGGTGTATTCATCGAGCCATCCCGGCACCCAGTAGACGGCATCCTCGCTGTACATCGCGACCCAGTCGGTCCATTCGCCGGTGTCGAGCAGGCGGGCCTCGCGGTAGATGGTCGCGGCGGCGATCGCGTGCACATCCGTATGCTTGATTGCGCTTTCAGCCATCACGCCGTCTCCCCCGCGGCGTGCTGCAACAGCCTGCGCCACTCGCGATAGCCCGGGTGGAAATTGGTCTCGCCGCCGAAGCTGGTCGGGCCGAACGACCATTCGGATGCCGTAATCCCGAGCTCGCGCGTATGCGCGCTCTCGCCGTGGCCAACGTCGGCAACGCCGCGCAGATAGCCTTGCGTGGGTGCGGCTGATGTCGCCTCATAGCCGGTCTGGCAGAATTCATACATCACGTTGTCGTCGGAGCTCGCGAGCCCGGAAGCGTTGAAGAAGTCTTCGTAGTTGCGGATCCGCAGCGTGCGGGCCGCAGCGCTTTCGCCGACCGGGGCCAGGCAGTGCGACACCATCTCGGTCTTGTCGGGCGCGAGCGGCCGCCAGGTCCGGACCTGCGCCGAAAGGATGTCGATGACCTGAAGGTTCGGAAAGATCGTGAGGTTGCGTTGCCGAAGCATCCACTTGGCGCGGGTGCTGCCGACGCGCTGCCGCACCGCATCGAGGCGCGCCGGGTCCATGCCGAGCGGACGGCCATAGAGCTGCGTGTGCTTGATCGACCAGTTGACGGCGTGGCCATAGTCGAAGCTGAAGCTGCCTTGCCCTTCCTGCTCGCCTTCCGGCTCAACCGTGAAACCGGCGTCGGGTCCCGCGGTGGCATTGCGCTTCTTCAGGATATCGACGTAGGAGCTGTGGGTGGTCGCAAAATGATAGTAGTCGAGACCGTTCTCGAACTGCAGTTTCCAGTTCGCATCGAACGTGTAGGTGCTGGCGCCCGGCACGAACTCGACTTCACCGCTGTCGCTCTGATCGATGATGAGATCGAGGAAGGCGCGGGTGTCACCGAGAAACTCTTCCAGCGACGGTACGTCAGCCGAGAGGCTTGCGAACAGGAATCCGCGATACGAGCCGAGCCGGGCGACCGGGAGCAGGTCGTGATTCTGGTTCGAGAACGACGGCGGATACTGCCCGCTGGCTTCCTCCGTCACCGAGATGTTGCGTCCGCTCGAGTCGTAGGCCCAGCCATGATAGCGGCAGACGTGAAACTTCTGCCGGCCCTGCTTGAAGGGGCAGACGATCGTTCCGCGATGCCGGCAGGTATTGAGGAATGCGCCGACCTTGCCGTCGGCGCCGCGCATCACCAGGATCGGATGCCGGCCGATATGGGTGGTGACGAAGTCGTTGGGCCGGGCGACCTGGGATTCCAGGCCGATGAAATTCCACGTAGCCTCGAAGATATATCGCAGCTCGGCGTCGAACACGTCGGGATCGCTGAAGATCCGGCGATCGACCTGGAAGATGCGTTCGCTGGGGCGGTCGTCAATCAGCCCGGAAATCTCCCGCAGCCGTGCCGCATGGTTCTGCGAAGCAGCGTTCATCACGTCCTCCCTACGACTTGCCGCCGGCTGCAAGGCGCGTTCCACGGCGGGAACAGCCGGCTTGATCGCCAATCTTGGAATGACTCTATAGTTGTCATGACAACTATGGTCAAGGCGATTGGTGGACCCGGTGCGGACGAGGAGAGGCCGGGCCGCCTGGAACGGGCGGCGGGATGCCGCGAATGGAGCCCGCGCGTGCAGCGCGGAATCATGCTCAGCTCTTGCGCGCCGGCGCAGTCAGGATAATTCCGTCATCGATCAAAGCGCGGCAGATCTTCTTCAACGTTGCAATCGCTTCACGCGTTGCCCGGCTCACCGGCCGTCCGCGCGGTAATGCCAGGACGCGGTCGGCGCGCATCCACGGCAACAGCGCTGCCGCTAGCGTACCGGCAGCGACTTCCTGGTGAATGCCGGAGAACGGTAGCAATGCATAGCCAAGGCCTGCGGCCACCATGCGCTTCATCGGGGTGCTGTTGTCGACCCGAACCGCGCAGAGCGTTGTCGACGGAAACGGGTTGCGGCTGAGCGGGCCCACAGCGGACGGCAGGGCATCGAACTCCTTGCGGGTCAGTCTGCCGCGCTTCAGCAGCGGATCGCGCGATGGCCCGATCAGGAACACCTGTTCGACCATGAGCAGTTCATAGTCGAGGTGATCGTTGGGAGGTGGCGTCGTCACGATCGCCAGATCGAGCTCACCGCGCAGCAGGCGCTCGGATGCGTTTTCCGTCAAGACTTCATTGAGCTCGAGCCGGACGCGTGGAAATTGCTTCACGAATGTCTGGGCGAGCGGCGGGTAGAGGATATCGCCAAGGCTTGGCGGTGCGCCGATCCGGACCGTACCGCTGGGCTCCCGATTTTCCGTTCGCACCTCGGCCTTGATGTCGTCGATTGTCCCAAGCAGCCAGCGCCCGCGCGCGAGCAGCACCCTGCCGGATTCCGTGACCGAGACACCGCGCGCGCCACGTTCGAGCAGGGCGCCGCCCAACTCGTCTTCGAGTTCCTTGACGTGCCGGCTGAGCGCCGACTGAGCGACGTTCAGCGTGCTCGCGGCGGCGGCAAAGCCGCCACGCTCAGCGACGGCGACGAAATAGCGGATCTGTCGCAAGTCCATGGCGGGCGCTTCATCTCAATTCGAGATGGATACCATATCAAACATATTCTTGTGAGATACCAAAAAGGGAGCAGTCTCTCACCAACGATCAAACGGAGGAGAGACGAGGATGGGCATCGCCACCGATGAGGCACGCCAGACGTCCGTATTCATCGCCGGCGGCGGGCCGGTGGGCCTTGCGATGTCGCTGCTGCTCGATCGCTTCGGCATCGATTGCGTCGTGGTCGAGAAGAGCCCGACGACGACGGATCATCC